>CAZPZE010000466.1:0-5748 GCA_964590625.1 uncultured Solibacteraceae bacterium | reverse complement strand
GGCCGCTTGGCGCCATACTTCGAACGGCTCTGCTTGCGGTTGGCGACGCCCGCTGTATCGAGCGCGCCGCGCACCACGTGATAACGAACGCCCGGCAGATCCTTCACGCGGCCGCCGCGGATCAGCACGATCGAGTGCTCCTGCAGGTTGTGGCCGACGCCGGGAATATAAGTCGTGACTTCCACGCCGTTGGTCAGGCGGACACGCGCGACTTTCCGCAGCGCGGAATTCGGCTTCTTGGGGGTCGACGTATAAACGCGGGTGCAAACACCGCGCTTCTGCGGGCAGCTCTGCAGAGCAGGGCTCGCGGTCTTCCATGCGGGCGCTTTCCGCCCTTTGCGCACAAGTTGATTAAATGTCGGCACGTACAATCCTTCTTTTCGCGATGAAGAAACACAGCCACGCACAGAGGGCGATTGGGCCAGGTTCTTCAGATCACTGCGTCTTTCCAGTTAGCGGCTTTCGTGAACTGCTTGCCGCTCAGGCTATTGGACAGGTCCTTGTCCCGGCGAAGCATGTTCGCCGACGATAGCGGGACCTAGCCCCGGCCGGATCTCCGACGCCGGAGATGGTAGCCAGACGCTTATTAAGCTACAGCCAAACTTTTCCAATATAACACAACGTGTTACCGGAGTGTCAAACCGCCCTGCGTTACCCTCCGCTCTGGGGCTATTATACGGAGGAGATGCAGGCGGACGCTGTTCAATACCTCACACCCGAAGAATATCTGGTGGTCGAGCGGGCGGCCGGGTTCCGGGGGGAGTATCACGACGGCGCCCGCTTTCCGAAGCAGAGCGGGACGTGGGACCATGGCCGAATTGTCGGGGCCGCTGCCGCCGAGCTGTACTGTCAGCGTGGGGACCGGGACTTCTATATCGCGATGTACGACCTTCGCGTTGCAATCCCCCGCTACAACGCGTTTGTGTATCCGGATGTTGTGGCGACCTGTGGAAGAGTTGATTGTCTCGACGAGTGTAGTGATACGTTGACCGATGCGACGTTCATTATCGAAGTACTTTCGCCCCTCACCAAAAACTACGATCGTGGCGATAAATTCCGCTTCTACCGGTCCTTGCCGTCTTTCAGTGAATATCTGATTCTGGCTCAGGATGAGGTTCGGGCAGAACACTACCGACGGCAGCCCGACGGCTCCTGGCAGCTTCGCGAGTTCGTGTCACGATCCGATGAAGTCGAGCTGACCTCCATCGGCTGCCGATTACGGCTGGATGACGTCTACGCCGGTGTCGAGTTCGGTCGCGCGTAATCACTGCAGCCAGAACGCCCACATCGAATCCCCCGCCGAGACCAGCACGTACTGCACGCCATCCACCTCATAAGTGATCGGACTGTTCCCGACCACCGCCCCCAGATTGGCGTGCCACAGAATCTTACCGGTATCGGCGTTGTACGCCACCAGATCCGTCGCGTCATCCCCGGCGAACACAACGTGTCCCGCCGTGCTGAGCACCCCCGGCCACGAACCGAACCGGAATCCGTCGCCTGGATAGTCATGCTCCCATTTGATTGCCCCCGTTCGGTAGTCAATCGCCTTCAGCGCCGACTTTCCCGCTGCAAACGCATACTCCGAGGAATGGGCAAACCCCACCGGCTTCAGCGCCGGGTCCTCCAGATGAAACACGCTGTATCCCTCCACGGTGTTCACATACAGCAGCCCCGTATCAGGACTGAAACTCGGCGCCGGGAAGTTCGTCGCGCCGTCCGACGTCGGCGTCACGAGCGAACCGCCCACAATCGGATCCTGCGAAGGATCCGGAATCGGCTGCCCCTTCTCGTTGATCCCCTTCGCCCAGTTCACATGGATGAACGGCTTCGTCACCAGGGCCTTGCCGTTTGTCCGGTCGAGCAGAAAGTAGTAGCCGTTCCGATTCGCCTGCGCCAGAAGTTTCCGCGGCCGGCCATCGACCGTGTCATCGATCAGCACCGGCACTTCCGTCGCGTCCCAGTCGTGCGTATCGTGCGGGGTCGTCTGGAAGTACCACGCCATCTTTCCGGTATCGGCGTGCAGGGCCACAATCGAGGAGGTATACAGATTGTCGCCAGGACGCGAAGTCCCATCGAAGACAGGATTCGGCTGTCCGGTCGTCACATACAAAAGCCCCAGTTCCGGATCGTACGTCGGCATCTGCCACACGCCGCCGCCGCCGTGAATCGCCGCGTCCTCGCTCGGCCACGTGGCCAGCGCCGCCTCGCCCTTGCGCGGCGTTGAGTTCCAGCGCCACTGCATCTCGCCGGTTTCCGGATCGCGCGATTCCACCCAGGCATCGTGGTCCGATCTGTCGCCGCCTGTCCCGATGATGATGTGGTTGCCGACCACGATCGGCGCGACAGACGACGAGTAGCCCAGCCCGCCCGGCGCAATTCGCTTGTGCCAGCGTTCCTTGCCTGTGGCGGCGTCGAGCGAAACCAGACCCGGCTCGCCGGTCGTCATGAACAGCCAGTTGCCGTACATGGCCAGTCCGCGGCTGCCCCCGCCGCCTGTCTTATAAGCAAAATGCCAGAGCCGCTTGCCGGTGCGCGCATCCAGCGCGAAGGCGTTTCCCTGGGCGGAGTAATAGATCACGCCGTTCACCATCAGCGGGATCGCCCGAACAGGCGGCGGCGCTGCGCCCGGCGGAGTGGGTGCCGGATTCGGCCCGTCTCCGCCGAACACCGCGTCCTGATTCGCGGTGCTGACGCGCGAGACCCACGCGAGCGAAAGTTCGTGAACATTTTCGCGGGTGATCTGCTTCAGGGCGCTGTAGTGGCGGCCCGTCGAATCCCCGTGATACCCGGCCCATTCCGCGACGGGTGTTTTCAGCAGCAGGCTGTTATCGAGCGGTCCGCCCTGCGCGAACGCGATCGCGGCCGCCAGGGGCCAGAGAAGGATGGCGGCTCTCATTGCGTCACCAGGTACGCCGTCAAATCGTGCATCTGTTTCGTCGTCATTTTGTGCATGCTCTCGACGTGCGCCGCGAGCGGATCATGGATCACCACTTTCGGCACGTCGCCGCGGCGGACCGCGGAGCGCACCGCGCCGGACGCATCGCGGAAAGTGACCAGAAAATCAGAGATCGTGACCAGCGTTCCGCTCTCCGTCTTCCCATCCGCCTGCGTGATGGTGACGGTGCGGGCCGGTTCCGGCGGATCGTTGCGGCCGCGCGGGCCACGTCCGCGGGGCAGTACGATGCGGTTCTGCAGCATCGTCGCGCTGTACTTCGACCCGATTCCTTTCAGATCGCCCGTCACCGAATGACAGGTGCTGCACTTGCCTTCACCATTGAAATAAGCCTTGCCGTCGCTCGCGTTGCCGACGATGATGTTCGGCGCCACGTTCCCGTCTCCGGCGGTGGCGAGATTCACCACAAAGCGGAAATACATCGCGATGTCGCTGATCTCGCTGTCGGTCAGATGAATGGGCGGCACGGAGTTGTCCTTGTGCCCGCCGGAAAGCAAGGGGCCCAGTTGCGCGCCTCTCGGGTCCAGCCGGATGCTGTAGGCGCGAGCCAGATCCACCCCGCGCGCAGTGCCCCGGGCATCAGGGCCATGGCAGGAGGCGCAGTGGGCGCTGTAGATGGCCTTGCCGCGGTCAGACGCGGCCTCATCGAGCGGAGGCAGGGGAGTTCGGCCGCCGCGCCCGGAAGACCCGGCGGGTGTTTGACCGGCCACAATCGCCGTCAGCAGAAGGATAATGAGGAACACGCCGGTACAAGCCACCGGGAAACGGAACATAGAGGACCCATTTTATTCCAGACGGCGCGAACTTTATACGGCGCCAAACGTATTCCACCTGGAGGAGAACCGCAATGACGCTCGTAAAATCGCTGACGACAGCCCTGATGACCTGCGCCCTGCTCGGCGCGGCAGATTCGAAGACGGTCGATAAAACCCTGCCGTTGCCGTCAACCGGCTCCGTGAGCATTGAGACTCACAACGGCTCCGTCACGGTAAACACGTGGGACCGGCCCGAAATCCAGATTCACGCCGTCATCGAAATGAATTCCGGTTTCGGGTCTTCGGACGCCGACCGTCGGCGCTTCAGTGACACCCGCGTCAACATTATCGGTTCGGGCGATACCGTAAGCATCAAGTCCGAGTACCCGCCATCCAACTGGACCAACGGCGCGAATCCGGAGATTCACTACACCATCAGCGCCCCTCGCACCGCGCGCTGGAGCGTCCGCACCCATAACTCCCGGGTTGCGGTGCACGATCTTCATGCGGCGCTGAGCGTGACCACTCACAACGGCCAGATCGACGTGAGCGGTCTTGCCGGCGCTCTCGATCTCGATACGCACAATGGCCAGGTTCGAGTGCAATTCGCATCGCTGACAGGGGCGAGCAGCGTCGATACCCACGATGGCGATGTGGAACTCGTCATGCCCGCCGCCAGCCGATTCAACCTGCAGACCAGTGCCCACAATGGGCGAGTGCAGTCGGATTTCGCGGTCACTACCCGAACCATCGGACGCCGCGATGCTCACGTCGACGGCGCAGTAAACGGCGGCGGCCCCACCCTTCGACTGACCACGCACAACGGCAACTTCCGTCTTCGCGCAAGCTGAAGAGGCTTGCCGCTCGCTATAGCCCGTCGGCCTCGGACGCGCCAGGGAAGAATGAGCGGCTGCGCTGCGTCTAAAGCGCATGAAACTGCGCGCTCCAATTCTGCTCCTGATCCTTTCCGCCTCTGGATGGGCTCAGAACTGCCCCATCTCGCAGCCGAATCTGGCAGATCACCCGGGAGGGCCTGTCCAATGGTTCGGGACTGGAAAACTTCGCGTCTATCTCTCAGGCAGAGAATGGGCGCATCTTCCGCTATGGGATGCGCCCACGATTGAAGAGATGTTGGGCCCGGACGCGGCATCTCTGTTGCGCAAAATTCCGGCATGGAAAGGCGGCTTTCGGAATAAGGTTGTCTGGAACTGGGACGGGTACGATCCGCATGCCGATCCAACACCACCGCTTCGGATCACTGGCCGCCGGCTCGACGCATCTGCACCGCCGTTGCTGTCTGACACCAATCGAGCCGGCTACAACGGAAATGGCAGTTGGACCGCCAACTCCACGTTCATCATGTCCGGTGTTCTTCTCCCGACGGACGGCTGCTGGCAAATCACCGGCAAGCTGCCGGATCGCGAACTCTCGTTTGTCGTACTCGTGAAGCCCTGACCCGGTTATTCGTACCGCAGCGCCTCAATCGGATCCATCCGCGAAGCCTTGAGCGCCGGCAGCCAGCCCGCGAACAGCCCGATCACCTCCAGCACCACGGTCGACGTAATCACCGCGAACTGCGAAATATGCAGATGAATATCGCCGTTGCCCGAATCATCCTTGAATAACGGTCCGAGCAGCGGCAGCGTCTGAATCCCGGCCGTCACCGCCCACCCGAGCAGCACCCCCAGCAGTCCGCCCACCGTAACAATCGCCATCGCCTCGACGAGGAACTGCCACAAAATCGCCCCGCGCGTCGCACCCAGCGACTTCAGCACTCCAATCTCCCGCGTGCGCTGCGTCACCGAGACCAGCATGATGTTCGCCAGTCCCACGCCGCCGATCGCCAGCGTCAGCGCTCCAATCAGCCCCAGCAGTATCTGCAGCGCGAGCGTCATCGTATCGATGATCTTCTGGAATTCGTTGAACACCAGCACCTGCAGCGCCTGTTCATCGCCCGGCGAAAATCCGTGCGCGCGCGCCAGCACTGCCCGCACATTCTTCACCGCATCTTTCCGAAACACGGGATTCGCCGGCATC
>CAZPZE010000465.1:0-17412 GCA_964590625.1 uncultured Solibacteraceae bacterium | reverse complement strand
TTGGCCTTGAGCATGAAACGCAGCAGGCCGGCATCGAAATCCAGATCGGCGAGGAGCAGGGGCTTATCACTGGCTTTCGCGGCCGCGGTGGCGACGTGGCTTGCGAACGTGGTGGCGCCGCATCCGCCCTTGGCCGAGATGAAGCCGAACAGTCGCCCCAGCTTCTTCTGCTGGTGATTCACCTGCTCGACTCTCACAATCGAGAGGCGCTCGAACGCTTCCTTGAGCGCGGCACCGAGCGGCGGGCAAAGATACTCGCTCGCGCCGGCCTGCATCGCTTCGAGAATGTTTTCCGCCACCGCCTCCGTCTGGAGAATAAAGACAGCAGGCTCGGAAGCAGTGATTTTCAGCCGCCGGATGAACTCATCGAGCGGCACTCGAAGCAGACTCCACTCGAGCAGAATCACATCGGCCCGAAAACGTTCGATGCGGTCGAGGAAGTCTTCCATATCGTCAAGACTCTGCTGATCGCTGACGGCGCGAACCGGTACTCCCTGAATGCAATCGAGCGTCTGCTGATGGAGAGTGGGATCGGCAATGACCAGAGCAGCGCTCAGCGAGCTCATGGTCATTGCGTCGGCACCTGCGGGCCGTTCGTCGCAGGCGCTGGATTACCTACATTGAGCCCGGGAGGCAGACCGAGGCCGGTCCCGGACGCCGGGGTGTTGGCGCCATTCAGCGCGGCGCGAGCCTGATCCTCGCGCTGGATCTTCTCCATTTCCTGAACGGAAATTTCACCTTTCACCACGCGCACCGGACCGGTGGTTTCGATACCGGGTGTGCGCGGCGCGGTCTTGTCCGGCCCGTCGAGGTACGTCATTGGCTGCTTCAGGTCCGGAGTCGGCTGACCTTTCGGAATCGGAGTAACGAGTTCCGGAGTGACGATGATGATCAGCTCGGAATTGGAGCGATTCGTGGTCTTCGATGTAAAGAGCTTTCCGAGCACAGGTATGCTGGAGAGACCGGGAATCTTCGAGAGCTGTTCGGTGGTGCTGCGGTCGAGCAGGCCTGCTATCGCGAAGGACTGTCCGTCTTCCAGTTCCACGTCTGTCTCGACGCGGCGCGTAGTGAGCGCGGGAACCGTACCGCCCTGAACCGTGAGAGCGTCGGCGAAATCGAGCGAACTGACTTCGGGCGCCAGATGAAGCTGAATGGTTCCGCGCGGCGTGATGACCGGCGTGAATTTCAACTTGATACCGAATTCCTGGAACGCGACGGTTAATTGTCCGACGCCGGCGGCGCCGCCCTGAATTGTGGGATAGGGAAATTCGCCGCCTGCAAGGAACGACGCCGCGCGGCCATTCATCGCGAGGAGGTTGGGCTCATCGAGAATCTGCAGCGCGTTCACTGCCTCCAGCGCCTGAATGGTGGCGAGGAGCGGAAAGTGCGGATCGAACGTAAGGACGTTCAGGGCGTCCGACAGCGTGTAGGTCGCGTTCGCGGTCCCGTTCGTGGAAGTGATGTCCGAAAAACGGGAGGTGGCCCCCGTGGCGCCGGTGGTCACGTTGAATGGCCAGCCGCCGAGTTTGCCGAGGATGTTCGCGCCGAGCGACTGCGATCTGGAGCGGTCCACATCGGCGAATCTGACCTTCAGCAGAACCTGCTGCTGCTGAGGCGGGATTTCGACCTTCAGCAGATTGACAACTTTTCCGACGGTCGCGGCGATCGCCTGCGCGCGCTCGGACTCGAACATGTTCTTGACCGTGCCAGTCAGATAGATGGCGGAGGCGTCGCCGGTCAACTGGACGGCATCGCCGAATTCGCCGTGGATTTGCTCCTTCGCAGCTTCGAGACGCGACGCGGCATACATGACGGTGATGTCGTAAACCTTGCGCGTGTGATCGGTCAGCCAGAGAATGGCGCTTGTCTGGCCAGGGGCTTTGCCATTGATGACGATGGTCCGGTTATCGACCGGAACGGATTCGGCAATCTCGGGCGAGGCGATCAGCACGCGCTCAATATCGACCGGTGAATCGATGACCTGAGTTTTTCCCGTGCCGACAATGATCTTCTCGGCGCCGGGGAGACCTTCCGCGCGCAGCGCGCTGGCGCACATCGCGAGGCCGATCAGAACGGTTACATCAGCTACACGGATTCTCATTGCCGGGTCTCCTGATCCTGGGGCGGAGCTTTGCTGACCGTGACCTGAGTACGGCTTGCACCGGACAGCACTTCGATAACGGACGTCTTCGGCGGCGGCGGCGGGCTTGGCGGAACAACCACGGGCGCGGGCGGGGGCGGCGGGGCCACCTTCTGGCGCGGTCTCGGCGCGGGCTCCTCGCTGCGCGGTCTCATTGCAGTGCCCTCGAAGAGAGCGGCGGTCACGGCGCCATGCGTCTCGGCGACGGCCTGATCGTTGGGGTTGCGGAGAACGAGCTGGATGCGCTCATCGGTGGCGAGATTCAGGATCTCGGCCTGCGCGGGCGTCACGAGCAGATTCACAACCTGCACCATCACGGGCTTGCCTTCGGCATCCTTCTGGTAGTTCTGGCCGGCGGAAAGAACTGTAATGTTCTGCAGGAGCGTCCGGCTGATCGCGCCTTCGGCGTTCGCGCCGGGAGTCGGCGGCGTTCCGGCGACGAGGACGTCCACGTGCATTCCGGCAACGGCGAATCCAGCCAGGCCGATCACTTCATTGACTTTGATGGCCAGCGCCCGCATGCCGGGCGGAATGATGGTGGCAAATCCGGCGCCTTCGCCTTTCTTCGCCAGCAGCGCCTCGAAAAACGCTGTGTCCTGATGGATGGGAGTGACAACGCCGCGATTCAGGAGATCTTCTTTTTTCAGGATGGCGCCATCGGGAATTTTCACGACTTCCATGGTCGAAATGTCGCGATCCGTGATGAGGGCGCCAGGCTGCAAATCATGGGCGGCGACAAAGATCTTTTGGGTAACCGGATGCGTGGACGCACCGGCGGTGACCTTCGTGGAAATCAATTGATACAGCACGAATGCAGCCCCGGCTGAAACCACGAGAGCAAACAGAAACACGCCGATCAATCGCTTTTTCATAAGATTTTTTTCTCAGTTCTCAAATAAGAATGGAAACCGGAACGGCGCGCGGGCCGCCGTTCCGGTGCCCGACTAGGATCCAGCGGCCGACGCGGCGGTCGAAAGCTGCCCGCTGCCCGTGCTCCAGATGGCGCTGATGCTGCCGCCCGCATTCACAAACACGGCCGCGGAGGCCAGCGCGATGAACGCCATCAGAAGCGTGTATTCGATGAGGTCCTGGCCAGATTCTTCTGCCAGGAAGTTTTTGATAAAGTTCTTCATGGTTCTCTCTCCTTAAATTCAAAAATTGCCACCTTTCCAGTTCTCCACGAAGAACGCCGCCGCTTCTCTCAAACGGCGACGCGCTCCGTGTCCACGGAGCCGTTCAGCTTAGGAGCCGGACGCACTCGCTGCGGTGGAGAGCTGGGTGGAAGCCTTCGTCCAAATCTGGTTCACGCTGGTGCCAGCGTTCACAAAAACAGCCGCCGAAGCGAGGGCGATAAAGGCCATCAGGAGCGTGTACTCGATCAGGTCCTGCCCGTCCTCCTCTTTGACGAAACGCATAATCAGGTTCTTCATGTTGTTGTCCTCTTCTTGTCTGTCAGTCGTCTAACTAACCCCGTGATCAGTGCGGCCGGTTGATTTCGTGACCACGGGATCACGACGACCTTCCCCGCTATCGGAAGCGAAGGAACTTTGTGCGGGACGGTTGCGGCGGAAAACGATCGAATAATGATCGTCAAAAACAACACGCCAGTCCCGGGAAACTTTCAGGGTGGAGCTCAGCGCCAGCCTGGGAGAAACCACCACAGTGTCGATGCCGTAGCGGTCGAGGGTCTTATCCCAGCCGACCTGCACATCCAGCACGCGAAGGTTTTCATCGTCAAACTTGTCGCCATAAAAATCGCTGCGCCCATCGATGAAAACTTTGGTCGATGGATACATGCGGTAAATCAGGTAGTCGCCCCACTGATCCTGCGCCCAGATGCGGTGAGTCTCCGGAGAACGGAGCACGGAGATGGCGCCGGCCGGAAACGATTTCGGATCGAATTCCGAAACAAAGCGGTCCGCCGCTGGTTTGGGCGCGAAAAGCAGCAGAGCCAGCACGCCGACAGCGGCGGCGCTCACCAGATGGACGCGGCCGATGCGGTCGGTCGCATCCACGCTCGCGGTCGCGTTGCGGAACCAGTTCGCTGCCTTCGAGATTCGCTCCTGCAGGGGAGCAACAGAGGCAGAACGCATCAGGGCCGTCACGCCTTCAGCGATCAGCGGAGCGCACGCGATCGAGAAAAGCGGCAGATTGCGTACCGCGATCAGAGCCAGATGCATCCAGCCGAGAGCCAGGAACGCTTCGGCGAAACGGCGCTGCCGAATGGCCCAGAAGGACACGGCCAGCGCGGCGATGATCAGCGGCTCGAAGTAAACGACAGCCGGTGAGTGGAAGTCGAGGCCCTGGAATTCAGCGATGTGGCGGAGAAGCCAGGGATCCGCGATGTAAGTAATGATGTGCCGGTGCAACTGCCAGCCGTAGGGATTAATAAAGGTGACGGCAAAGCAGGCGCCGAACGTTTTCAGCCAGGGCAGCGTCTTCGAGAGGTAGTCGCGGCGGCGGGCGGGGTCGACCTCGATCATCGCGTTCACCAGATGGCCGCCGATGTAGCAGGCGAGCACCAGGAAAATCACGAAGAAGCCGCCGTGCATATTGGTCCAGACCAGCGTGAGCGGCACGAGCCAGCCGAGCAGTTTCGTGCGTCCCTCATGCGCCCGCTGCGCAATATGCAGCGACAGGACGAAGAAAAGAATCGTGAAAAGATGGGGCCGCGCCAGCCAATGGATGGCGCAGCCCCCGGTTGCCAATAGGGTGACGGCTATGGCTACCAAACCGTTGTCGCACCTCCGGGGTATCAGGCGGAACGTGGCCGCGCAGCTCAGGCCAATCACGACCGTGCTGACCAGGACCACAGCGGCCAGGCCGCCGCTCCGGAACAGAAGAGCGAAAAGCGTGTCCCACAGCCACTCCCAGGCAAACCAGGGAGCGCCGGGGCGCGAGAACGAAAACAGATCCGTGTGAGGAATCTGGTGATGATTGAGAATCCACTCGCCGGTGCGGATGTGCCACCCCGTATCGCCGTCGCTGAGCAGGCTGCGCGCTCCGGATAGTTTCAGGAACAGGAACGACAGCGGCATCAGGAAAGCGACATCCGTGAGCGAGGGAAGGAAGCGGGCGATCGCCGGCACGCGCGCGGGTGCGGCGGCGCTCAGGGTCGCGGTATGACCCGCGGCCATCAGGCCCTCCTCTCTCGTCACTGGAAGCGGCATCAGCATGGCAGACTCAGTTGACTAACTCCGAAATCGGCGTGGAGGAGCGGCCGGGGCCAGCCCAGATGCGGGAGGCGTCTTCCACAAAACGCATCGTGTTGACCTTGAGGGCCACATGCGACTGGCCGTCTTCGGCGGCGATGACACGAACAACCGTGGAATCGCAGCGAATCACGCGGGGAGCGAACACGCCTTCCGATGGCAGTTCGAGCTCGACCCGCAGTGCGGAGCCAGCCGGGGGCACCGGAGCAGGACGCGTCCAGCGAAGGAGCAGTCCATTCCGGCTGATGTTCTCTGTCGTTCCACCGGAATTTTCTGATGCCAATCCCTGATTCACGATCCGGCAGGTGAGCCGAAGGTCTACACGCGATGTGGTTCGTCGGTCCATTTTAGGTTTCACTACGATCGAATCTATCGGGTTAGAGCGGAGTTAACAATACCGAATTTGGGTTGCATTACCGCGCTAACCCGGGTTGGCGAGAATTCATTTACGGCGGGGAGGAAACATTGGTAACCATTGATTTGTATACCTTTGGTAAACATCCGTTGGACGGCGGGTCCGGTATGCAACTCAAAAAAAATCGGGAAATTATTAAGGAATTATGAAGTCGCAGGGAGGGTATTGTTATCCCTGGTTAGCAGTCCATTTCGAGATTCGTTAAGGTCAAAAAAGTACTAGCGGTTAGTAGTTACCCATGGTAAGATTTATCCTATGTCAACCGTTCTGTTGTGTGCAGACGAACCGATTCTTGCGGAGGGACTGCGGCGAATCCTCGATGATGCGCCGGGACTGGAACTGGCTGGATGCTGCCCGAAACCGGAGGACCTTCGGGAGCAGATTGAAGCTGTTCAGCCCGACATTCTTCTCGTTGATCTCACGGCCGATGTCACGTTTTCCGTGCTCAGCGGGCTTCGCGAAGTGGTTTCCACATCGCGCATTGTTCTCTGGGTTCACGCGATCTCGACGGAACTTGCGCTGCAGGCGATGAGCCTCGGCGTACGGGGAATACTCCGGCGCACGCTGCCGGTGGATACTCTGGTCCGTTGCCTGATGCGCGTTAATGAGGGAGAACTCTGGTTCGAGAAAGCGCTCACGGACAGCATCATGACCGCCAACAGCTATTCGCTGACGCGGCGTGAGGGCCAGTTGGTCGCGCTGCTCTCGCAGGGTCTTAAGAATAAGGAGATCGCGTACCAGCTCAGCATTTCGGAGGGCACGGTGAAGGTCTACATGTCGCGGCTGTTCCAGAAGCTCGGCGTGAAGGATCGGTTTGAGCTCGCGCTCTACGGCCTGCGCAATCTCGCGCCCGGCTCCAAGGTCACGGAAGCTTCATCGGTTTCGGCCGCCAAGCGCCGCAACGCTCCGCTGTGGCAGCCGCCGCGCTCGTTCTTTGTGGAACGCATGCCGGCATCATCGGAAACCGCAGCTCCGCGTCCGGCCAGCCAGTTCAAGTTTTAAAGGATTTCGGAAATACCGGCCATCAGGCCGTGATCCGCAGCGATTCGATGTTCTCGATGACCTGCTCGAGCAGCTCGTCGGTTCGCGCCATCATGGTGCGGAGCGACTGAACCGAGCGGTCCTGGACCTCGAACCGGCGGTCCGTTTCCTCTTCCAGTCTTCTCGAAAGCTGTTCCATCGCCGAGTTGAGCTCGGCTTTAGTCACAAAGTTGTCACCTCCCGCGGTTCGGGAAGTCAGGCGCTCGAGCGGGGCGATCAGCACTTCAATGCGCTTCTCCATCCGGATCAGGCGCTCTTCCACAAGGTCGAGTCTCGACCATTTCTCTTCAAAAGCCGGATTGGCGGCAGGATAGGCGGAACTGGCCGGGGTTGTCTTGCGGTCAGTTGGATTCATGGGGCGTTCGGTCGTGGTCCTTTGCTCTTGAGTTGAGCTCCCGGCGGGAGATTGTCTCAAAGAGTCCGTTTCCCGTCCCGGGGCCAGGACGTCAAAGGCTTTCACAATACCGTAACCCACCCCCGCTACAATCAGGAGGGATTTGCCCAATTCAGCTAACGCCCGTTTCAACAAGTACCCATTTTAGAGACGGATGGACGGGGAAGTACATACCAGTAGGTACTCCCGGAAGGGTACGAGAGTACCACCCGTTTATTACGGAAAAGACTGAAATTAATCCATGAAAATGCTAGGATATCCCCTATGGATGATAGGGCGGGCGCTGCCATTCGTTATCCCGACAGCGGGGCGTGGGCGGAGATGCTCGCCGAGATCTGCGACAAGAACGCGCGGTTGAGCGAGGTGGTATCGCACAAGTGGCCTTCTCGCAGGAATTCAGCGCCCCTGCTCGCCGAACTGGAGCGGGAACGTTCGCGGATCGCGCGGGAATTGCACGCGGGAGCGGGGCAGCCGCTCGCCGGGATCAAGATCCACCTGGAAATTCTGGAAGAGTTCGCGGCGGCGATTCCGGACGCGGCTACAATGGACTCCGCGCGCATGACGATCGACCGCCTGCAGACGCTGGCGGAACAAGCCCTGGGACAGGTTCGCGCGGTGTCACACCGGCTGCATCCGCCGGAGTGGCAGGAGATGACGCTCGATAAGGCGCTCGAATCGCTCGTGGATTCGAGCGGACTCGCAGGCCTTCGGCTCACGAAGAGCCTGCCCGCGCTTCAGGAAGAGCCCTCGCACGCGGCGAAAGTGCAGATCTACCGCTGCGCGCAGGAATGCATTTCGAACATTGTGCGCCATTCGGGCGCAACGGAAGCCTCCATTTCGCTGCGGGCGGAGGAGGGCAATGTGGTGCTGACGGTTATCGACAACGGACGGGGCTTCGACACCGGCGCGAAAAGCGCGGGAATCGGGCTGAAGGCGATCTCCGAGAATGCGCAGTCGCTGGGTGGTACTGCGCGCATCACCAGCAGTGCAGCCGGTACTAGAATAGTTGTGAAAATTCCGCGCTCGGCAGATTGACGCCGGCCCATTCCGGGGAGCGAGAGACGTTTCATGGATTCAGCGCCACTAACGGTCATACTGGCTGACGATCACGGGATCGTCCGCGAGGGAGTTGCCGCATTCTGCAAAGCCCGCGGTGATGTTTCGCTGCTGGGACAGTGCAGCGATGGCCAGGAGGCGCTCGAGATGATCCTGGCGCGGAATCCCGATTTCGCGGTACTGGACCTCGATATGCCGCGGCTCAGCGGACTCGAGGTAGTACGGCGGGCGCGCGAAGCGGGATCGCGGACGCGCGTGATCATCCTTTCGATCAACCGCGACCAGAACGTGATTCGCGAGCTGTTTCGCAGCGGCGCGGATGGCTACGTTCTGAAAGACGGCCCCTCGCGGCATATCTTCGACGCTATCAATTACGTGCGGGACGGTGGGCAGTACCTGACGCCGCTTCTTCGCCGCGACACGCTCGAAAAGAAAGACGAAGACGCGGTGGATCCGCTGGCGACGCTCAGCAAGCGGGAATACGAGGTGTTCTCGATGCTGGTGGACGGCGTCCGCCCCAAGGACATCGCAAAGTCGCTCGAAATCTCTCCGAAAACCGTCGATACGTACAGAGCGAATATCATGCGAAAGCTGGAGATCGACAGCATTGCGGGCCTCGTGCGGTTTGCGATCCAGCGGAATCTGCATGTGACGCCTGGAGAACTGCCGAACTAAGGCGGTCCGTATGGCGAAACTCCTCCACATTCTGGCCGCCTCGGTAGGCGGAGGGCTGGTGCTCGGTGCGGGAATCCGGCTGGGCGAGGCAATCTGCGCTTCAGCGGAGAATGCGGGCGGACGCAGGCGCGGCCGCGAAGGAGAGCGGGACGAAGAACCGGCGCAGCGGCTCGATCGCGACCCGTTGATCGATCGGCTGGATCGCATCGAGCGCGAAGTGCTGGCCGGCCGGCGCGATTCCGGCATGGCGCAGTCCGCAAGCCTGGATCCTTCGCTGGCAGGTGTCGTGGAACGGATGGATCGGCAGCAGCGCGAAATGGAAGCCATGCGGCGGCAGATTTCCGAAGCCACGCGGGCGCTCGATTCCGCCGGGGTCGGGCGGCGCGATCTGCGAAGCGAACTGCATCGGGAGCTCACAGGCGAACTCGACCGGCGGCTGGCGGCCGTCGAGGAAAGTCTGCACCGGAGTCTCGACGCTTCGAACCGCGAGACCGTGGAAACGATGGTGTCAACGATCGAGAAACGTCTGGCGCCGCGGATTGCGCGGATCGAAAACGAAATCAACGGCCAGGCGGCAAGTGTGGCTGAGCTGCGCGAGTATGCACTCCAGAGCGAACGCAGCATTCTGCGATTGCTGACGGCGCTCGAAAAGACCGTGGGAGTGAAGCAGGAAGACGCGGATTCGCCCCGGCTCTCCGTTGTTCGCTAAACCCTGCCGATTGTTACATTAAAGACCTGCGGTTCGCTAGAATGAAATACAACGCAGAGTACTCGCCTGATGCCGGAAACCCAAAAAATCCCCGTTATTCTGGCTGATTCGGACGCTTTACGGCGCGACGGGCTGAAGGCTGTTCTGCAGGCGAACGGCGAGATCGAAGTGGTGGCCGGATGCTCCGACGGGCAGCAGACCATCGAAACGATTCGCGAATTGCGGCCGGAAGTGGCGATCATCGATCTGAACCTGCCGGGGCTGCACGGGATCGAACTGGTGCGGCGCGTGCGCGGCGAGGCGCTCGGCACGAAGATGGTGATCGTGGCGGGCACAGCGGACGACGAGATTGTCCGCGAAGTGGTGCGGGCGGGCGCCGACGGGTATTTGCTGAAGAACGGGCCGGCGCGGCATCTGATCGACGCGATCCATTACGTGCGGGACGGCGGCCAGTATTTCTCGCCGCAACTGGGGCGGGACGGGCGGGATCGGCATCTGCTCGAAGAGCCTCCGCGCGTGCCGGCGGAGCTGCAGCGGCGAGACGCGGATGTGTATGAGGAACGCCGCGGCCGGCAGTCGCCGGATTACCGGGGACCGGAGCGGCGCGTTCGTCCTCGGACGACGGATCCGGAGCGGTTCCGCGAGCGCATTCGGGAAGAAACACACCGCGATCTGCGGGAGCGCGATTACGAAATCATGTCGAAGATGGCGCGGGCCGAGGGGATCGGCGCGCTGCTCGACCGGCTGGATGAGCTCGAAGGCCGCGTTATGGAGATGGAGGCGGGCGAGGAGCCACTTCCTGAGGATCCGCGCGGCTGGCTGAGCCGCGAGCTGGCCGACACGCTGGCGGATTCGCGGTATTCGGATTCGCGCGGGGGCCGTGGCAGCGGGAGCCGGATGAGCGCGCGCGAGATGGAAGCGCGTCTGCCGCAGATGATCGAAGAAGCGGTCACGAAGCGGTTTCAGTCGATGGCCGGCAAGCTTCAGGAAGAGATCGAAGAGCAGCATGTGCGGACGCTCGAGACGTTCGTCAAGAATATTCAGACGAAGCTCGTGCAGCGCGTTTCCGTTCTCGAACAGAACATGGGCCAGCAGGCGCAGGCGATGCAGGAGCTGCGCGAGTATAACCAGCGGACGGAGGACAATCTGAGCCGCCTGCTGACGGGCGTCGACAAGCTGGCGACGGAGCTGCCGAAACGGCTGGCGGCGGCGCAGGCGGATGCGGCAGGCGCAGAGCCGTCGCAGAGCGCGCGCGAGGAATCGGCGCCAAAGGAATCGAAGAAAGAGAAGCGGGCCGCGCGGGGCCCGATGAAGAATCTGGGGCCGAAGATTTTCTGGGCAGTGGTGGGTCTGGCCATTATCGCGGGCGCCGGTTATAAGATTCAGTCGAAGAAATCGGGTTCGCAGGACAGCGCGGTGGTGGCGACGAGTCCGGATGGCACGCCGGCGAATTCGAAGGCGAAGATGGCGCCGCCTCCCGCGGGCGCGGACACGAAGACGAAGATGGAAGCGGCGAAGCAGTACGCAGACCGCAAGGAATATCAGACCGCGGAAGATATTTACAAGCAGGTGCTCGAAGCCGAGCCGAATAACGAGGAGGCGATCAAGGCGCTGGCGAGCGTGCAGTATCGCGAGGGGCACATCGAAGACAGCGCGGCCACACTCGATCGGCTGCAGAAGAAGTAGCGCGGCCGGATCGCGGACGAAAGTGCTGTGAGAAAATAGGTTTTAGCTTTTGCTGTAGCCCATCGTGCGGATGTGGCGGAATTGGCAGACGCGCTAGATTCAGGTTCTAGTGTTCGCAAGGACGTGGAGGTTCAAGTCCTCTCATCCGCACCAAAAGATTCTGAAGGACTTAACATAAGGCCGCCCAACGGGGCGGCCTTCTCTTTTGCTCGCTGTAACGATTTTTGTAACGATGCCGTATCCCAAAATGGAGTTATCATACGTGTGGGCGACTCCGAATGATATTGCCGCTGAAAATGACCTTCCATGCTTGGCTGATGAAGAATACGTACCGCGCAGACCCGATCGGCGATTTCGCGCGCGAGGTGGAGACTGATGACGCTTTCCCGTCAAGCTCGACAGCCCGGAACGCCTCAACGATTACCTGGAGGGAAGACGGGCCGCGTCGAACCGCCTGACAACTGCGCGCGAAGCGTGGGAGGAGTATGAGCTTTACGTTGGGGGACCGTCGAAACTGAGCGATGCTTGGGTCTATGGAGTTGGCCCAGGGGAATGCCCGACTTTCCGTTGAAAGTAGCGGCTCTCGAATAACTCACTTTACGACGCCTTTCTGCGCGTGACAACTTCTTTCCTGGATGGCCTCAGAGTTTCCAGCACTCGAATGAGCACTGGAATCTGCTTATGACCGCGAACACGACGGAACTGTTTCTCGGCCATGAGTAGTCCGGACGCGACCCAGCGTTCACGTTGATCGCCTGCGTGCCAGCGTTTCACGTTGCGACAGACGGTTTCGACAATCGAGAACGCCGACTCGATCACATTGGTGCTGGCCAGCGTCATGCGTAACTGCTGAGGTACATGAAGCCGGTGCACGGTCAGAGTTTCCTCCAGACCTTCCGCCAGGCTGCGCGCCGCGCTCGGATTCAGATGCATCAGTTCGCGATGCAATCCGTCGAGCGCCTGTCTCGCCGCGGCGTGATCTTCCATCGCGTACGCCGCATTCAGTTTTGTGGCAACACCGGGCTTGTCCTCGTCGGTGAGATGATCCAGCACATTGCGCCGTTTGTGCACCTGACAGCGCTGGATCGGGGCCGCTTCGCCGGCGTACTTTTTCACGGCCGCGTGCAGGGCCTTGCCGCCATCCAGAACATAAAGCCGGGGTTCGGTGAAGTCGAGCCCGCGAGTCATCAGGTCTCCCAGCAGTTCGCCCACCACCGTGGCATTTTCCGTTGCGCCCTGCCAGACTCCCAGAATCACTTTCGTTCCGTCATGGCCGATGCCCATCGCCGCTACGATCTGCTGGCCCTCGAACGGAGTTGCATCCACCAGCAGCGCGCAGAACTTCCTGTTCTTCAGAGGCCGTTCCATCAACTGCTTCAGCTTCTCCCGGCTGGCTTCCATGAAGTGTTCGCTCACCGCGCTCTTTTCCAGACCGTAAGCTTCGGTGAACTGCCGGACCGCCTCGCCGTACTTTCTGGTCGTCAGGCCGAGCATCAGCTTCTCCCAAACCGTTTCCGTCAGCGGTTCGCCTCGATGGAACATCTCGTAACTGCCCAAACGGATCTCGCGGTTTTCGGTCGAGCGCACGCGCGGACGATCGACCGGAACTTTCTGTCCCATCACCACGCAGTAGCCGCGCTCTGTTCCCCAGCGATTGGCGGTGCGCTCCGGCGTCGACCGGCTGCGCGCGCCCACCAGTTGTCTCACTTCTTCTTCCATCAGCAACTGAATCAGCTGCAGTCCGGCCTGACGAACCAGTTCCCCAACTCCCTTGTGCAGCCAGCCCACCATCTCCGCCATCGGCAGCACCATCTGCACCGCCGGGTTACCCTCCGCGGCCATCTCTTCCAGCCGCTTCACGGCTCGCAACGATTCGATTTGATAAGGTTTCTTCATAGCGACTCTCCTTTTTTCCGTCAAGAAAAATTGCTCTGAGCCTATCAAAAGGCTCCGAGCTTGAGAGTCGCTACTTTCTACGATCTACCGGGCATTCCCTGGCCCAGACCACCAGGCGGAATTGAAGGCCTAGCGAAGAAAGCGCCAGTTGCAACGAACGGCGTTCGCAGCGCGTGAGAATCAGAGCGAGGCATTACCTTCCCCCGTGGTATAAAGCTTGCGCTGCTACAAGCCGGAGAGCGTTCAGGAGCGAATTCTCAGGTATGAGGAATCGCCGCGCGGACAGCAGGCCAAGAGCCTTAATTTAGTTCAATCGGGTTGCCCCAATTATTGCGCACTTGATCGTACCGCGCACTCTTCTGACGCTGGCTGCCATGGGAACGCGTGCCTGCTTCTCGGCGGTCCATCCCTGATTCGCCAGACCAGAGAACAGATGCAACCTCTGATCTCCCCTGGGGCAACAAATTAATTGTTTCAGAGGAGGAGGGATATACTGTGAGCAATGGCACAGCCCGTCTTGCCTTCGATTTGGGCTGAGATTGGTTCATTTGCATGGTCATTCATTTCCCATTGGCAAACCTATGCCACAGGCGGGGTTGTGACCGGCGTGATAACCGCATGGGAACGTCTGCGTTCGAAAAACCTGTCTACGCGAGCCTACTTTCTGATTTTCATTGTCAGTTTCTCGGTAGCGGGGTTTTTCATGGCATGGAGAGAACAATTCGAAAGGGCTGAGATTCAAGCTAAGGCAGAGACGAAAACGCCGCAGCCCGCCATTCAGGTTACAGTGCCTCCTGCTCAGGTCGTCGTTATGCCCAACACGCCCTCTCAGTTACCGACCGAATCGCTAAGCCAACCAAAGCTAAAAGAGAGGGCAAGACTCCATATCGTTGACTATGAGTTGTTGGCAGACGACAGGAACTTTGTAACGCTGAATCTATTCGTTCACAACACAGGAACTGTTAGTGCAGATATGCGGACATACCACGCATCGGTCGTTTTTGCTATGCAAGAGGACCAAGAGGCAGAGAAAAAATTAGAAGCAGACGCAGAGGCGAAACTAGGCGAGACGATTCGTGATTTGCAGAAGAAACATCAAAGCACTCCCATAAACACCGTGCTTCCGGGGCCTCCGGGTATATGGTTTACACACAGACCGGGGATTAGCTTCACCGAGGAGCAGTTTAAGCAGTTTTTAGACCGGAAAATCATGGTATATTTCGCGGGTCTTCTGGAGTATTCAGATGACTCTGGAACTCACGAAACTTACTACTGTGCTGCGAATAACGGCAGCCCAACAGTTATTTTTCAGTGCCATGGCCTAAACCAAGAACTATGATCCCTGTGACTCACCCGAATGTTAGGGGTTTGAAACCGTCACATATCGCCCGGAATCGAACCCGTTGTCTCGGTGGCTGGAAAACGGTCGCAGAATCCGTTCTAGCGAATGGGCGATGACAACTCGGGATTTTCTACAAAGCACTTTCACAGAAAATAACCAGTGCGGTTGTGTTCTCCTTATCATCGCGGCGATGGTTTTGGTTGCCTTGTGTCTCATCGGGGTCACCTGGCTAAGACTCAGGAACGGCTCCTTGGTGCCATGGCCATGAGTTCGTTGACGATGCCACCGGAACCAGCACACATGTCCCCTTCGCATCGATCACGCGCAAATTGGAATTCGAGCTTCGGATCATGCGAGGGGATGAACACAAACTTGCCACTTCCATGTCATCGCAGTTATCGGTAGTGGGTCTATTTGAAATGTTCAAAGCCGCTTTGGCGTTGACAAGCGAAAGCGGTTGTGCCTGCCTGTGCGAAACTGCACTTGTATGGAAGAACCAGATCGCCGTTCACACAAGGTTAATTGGGGCATCGCAATCATCATGGTATTGGTCGGAGCTGTGGTGCATAAATGGTGGATGCTTGCTGGTTTTGGTGTCTTTGGCGGTGTACTTATTCTGAACGGCTATTTCCCGCAAGCTGCCAGCTGGAAGAGGATCGGCGCAGTGTTGTCAACGCTTATCGTTGCCGGACTGCTCGTTGGCGCTGGATGGTATATAGGCCACACGCCTCCCGAGATTGCAAATAAGGCGCCCGCGCCAAAACCGCGCCCTACACCTCTGGTGCCGCCACCGACATCGCCGAAACCGGAGGACAGAGGAGGAGGGGAGCGCCCACTCAGTCGAAAGCCCGCTTCAACACCGCAAAGGGAACGGGCCAATAAGCCGAAACCGCCCGCTTCAGAACCCGCGCCTGCACTAGGATTAGCCCCCGCTACGGGCTCGATAAGTCAGAGTAACTCCGGTGGCATAAATATCCAACAAGGTACAACTGGGAATTACAGTCCGATCATAAACAGCCCGATCACCGTGGGAGATATTCCGAAAGCTATTTCTCCTGAAAATATGAAAGAACTCGTTTCGTACCTGAAGACTGCTACCAATAAAGCCAAGGTGACTATTTACGCAGATCAATTCAGCGGAGGCTATCCTTTTCCCTCAGATTTTTATGACGCACTTAAAAATGCAAATTGGGATATGACGGACAAAGGGGTTATCAATGTCCTGGGAGTTTCTCCTCCCGGCAGAAGATTTCAAGGTGCTGTTATACACATAAAAGGGGTGCCACTTGCACCGGGAGAGACTGTCAATTCTGATGCCACGGACGCTATTAGTTACATAGGCAGAGCGCTGGAAGCCTTTAAGGTGCCGCGCGTGCTACAGAGAGAAAGAGACTTGGACGAAGGATTGATCCGCATTCAGTTTGAGGGTGGATTTCCCAAGTAGGTGAGAACCTCGCGCAAGAACCTTGCGAGGCTTTGGGACTGAATTGCATGACATCGCCACAACGCGCGTCTTGAGCGGATGGGCACGGGTTCAGGTCACGGACGGTGGGGATGATTGCCAGGGTGCGGGAAACCCAGCGCTCGCCAGTAAAAAGGGCGCGGGCGTCCGACAATGGGCTCATGGCATCGATCATCTGCCCAACCTGCGGTTCAGAGATGGAAGTGATCGGCGGCACCACGCGCGTGTGCCCGGTGTGCGCCACACTTCAATGGGAAGAGAATGGCCGAATTCAGACGCGGCAGCCTGAGCGTGTGGACCCTTCGGACTTGCCACCAGAGTTGCGGATTGATCCGGCGCGGAGGTGACTGTTCCCGGCAACCGGGACAAGCTCACAATGCGGCGGGAGCCCGCTAAATCAATTCACTTGAGCATTCTGCTAAAGCCTGTTGCACCTTCGCGAGTTCGCCCGACAGAACTTCTTTCGCGGTGTAATAGAAGCCGTCTTCACGGTTTTCGGCCAACGCTTCCCTTACCGGGTTCAGCGTGTCTGTACAGTCTCGCAGGGATTCCACCGATTCGAGCATGGCCGCGTCCTGCTTCTCTGCTATCGCTTGCTGATCAGCGGAGAGAGCTGCGCTGGCGGCACCTCCGAGGTACGCGTTGAGTAACAAATCGTCATTGGCAATTTCCGGTGGGGCATAGCCTTCTATGTCCACACCTGTGACCTTGACCCACCCGACCGGTGGAGCAAAATCCGACTTGCTCTGTACCTCGAACTGTTCCCAGCCGAGTTCATTCGCTTCGTTCTCGTTCATCGTGGCGTATGTTTGCGTCATCGTGCGTTCTTCTCTCTTTGGTTTGCTATTTGCCGAAATTGCAATGTACAGGCTGCGCGCGCAGCGGTCAACAATTTTAAATCAACATGTTGGATTACTGCGCGTGCGATTTCTTACGCGAGCTGTTCCAGCGTCGCCACAACTTTGAGATCACGGCCCATTTCGAGCAACGTGTCCAGGGTGTGATGCCACTCGATCACGACGTTCGCCTACTTTCACTCGGGTACCATTTCTGGTCGGCTTAGGTTCGATGATGTCAGCCATAGATCAATCTCCTATTTCTTTGTCGGCGGTGGCGGCGGCGGTTGTCGCCACGGACGAGGCGGCGGCTCACTGCACGGAATTTCATCGGGCGGTGTTTCGGACGGTTGCGGCTCTCTCGGATCGGAGATGCGCTCGTGGCCAAAGAATTTGTTCATGACTTCTTGGGTGTCGGCGGCGGTGGGGGTTGCTTCCATTGACGTGGAGGAGGATCGCCCCGTTTTTCGGGAACTGGTGCGGGTTTATTTGGACTCGACACACACTTACCAGTGTTATGCGGTGGTTGAGGTTGCTTCCACGGTCGT
>CAZPZE010000464.1:0-4556 GCA_964590625.1 uncultured Solibacteraceae bacterium | reverse complement strand
ACGCGCTCACCGGTGAATTCAGGCAATGGAATGCACCTCGATGTGGCAGGGCGTTCTCAGATAGCCGTAGACCGGCCCATCGCCGCGCGCCATCGGGATCGTGATGGCGTTTTCGATCGAATCGCAGGCCGCGCCGCCGTCGGCAATCCAGGGCGAGAAGGAAAACGTGCCGGGGTAAAGTTCGGGCACTTCGAAATGGAAATCCACGCTCACGGCTTCGCCCGCACGTAGGGGGCCGGGCGCGTGGCCTTCGCGGATTGCGCTGGTGGCGGCGAATTCGAGTCCCAGATGATTGCGGAGCCGGATGCCGAGATCCGGGCGGAACAGATCGCGCCGCGCCCGCGCGCTGATGCGAACCTGAATGCGCGCGCCGGGAATCAGCAGGTGCAGGGGATCGCCGAACTCATCGAGCAGCGCGATGCCGAGAATTTCGGCGCCGCCGTCGCCCGAACGGTGATCGATGTTCGGGATCTGGCTGGCGGGCGCGAACGCGGCGCGCGGCGCGGCGGTGGGCTCGGGCGCGTTCGTCTCCGCGGGCGTTTCGTCGGCTGAAGCCAGATAACGGTCCATCACTTCCGTGGCATCGCCGACTGCACGCATACGGCCATGTTCGAGCCAGAGCGCGCGGTCGCCGATGGCGCGGACGTCGGCGGTGGAATGTGAAACAAAAACGATGGTGACGCCGCGATCGCGCAGCTCATTGATGCGGCGCATGCACTGCTGGCGGAACCGGGCGTCGCCCACGGCGAGCGCTTCGTCAACGACGAGAATTTCGGGATCGGCGTGGATTGCGACGGAAAACGCGAGCCGCACGGTCATGCCGCTCGAATAGGTTCGGACCGGCTCGTCGATGAAATTCCCGATGCCGGCGAATTCTTCGATCGAGCGATAGCGGGCGTCGAGTTCTTTCTTCGAGAAACCGAGGATCGCGCCGTTCATGTACACGTTTTCGCGGCCGGTGAATTCCGGATTGAAGCCGGAGCCGAGCTCGAGCAGGGCGGCGACGCGTCCATTGACCCGCACTTCGCCCGCGGTGGGCGCGAAGATGCCGGCAACGAGCTGGAGCGTGGTGCTTTTGCCCGATCCATTTTCGCCGATGATGCAGAAGACTTCGCCGCGCGCAATGGAGAACGTGAGATCGGTGAGGGCGTGAAAATCGCGATGCCGCCGCGCCGCGCCGAACGTGGCCAGCTCGGTCAGGCGGCCGGCGCGTGAGTCATAAACCGCGTAGCTTTTCGAAACGCGCTCGAATTCGATGGCATTCACGGGAAACTTCAGTTTAGTGCAAGCCGCCGGGCCATGCGGGGCGTGCGGGAGCACTTCGCGACCAGGCGTTCATAGCGGCGCTGGAGAGCCGCGGAATCCTCGATCGCGCGCGCCGCGCGGACGCATTCGAGCGCCATCGTGAAGCTGCGCTCGCGGTGTTCGTAGTGCATGGCGAGCTCTTCGTAAGCGCGGATCCGGAAGGGGTTGGGCGAGAGGGAAAGGTCGGTGAAGGTGGCGATGGCGGCGTCGGCGCGGCCCTGCTTTTTTTCGATTGTGCCGGCGGCGAAGAGCGCGGCGAACAGGTGTTCGTCCGGCAGACCCATATCGACGGCGCGGCGGAAAAGATGATGCGCCTCATCGAGACGGCCGGAAATCTGCAGCCAGCGGGCGAGGCCGAGGAGGTCTGTGCCGTGGCGGGCGCGCGCGTTGACGGGGTCGCGGAAGGCTTCCGGGATCACGCCCGTCAGGCAGGCGAGCGAAATGATATCGAGCACGTTGTGATGCAGGATGGGCGGCAGCCGGTGGGCGCGGCGCGTGCGCAGATATTCGAAGTAGCAGTAGGGAATCATCTCGCCCGGGATGTCGCCTTCGCGCTCATAGCCGAGGATCTGGTTTTCGAGATTCGAAAGACGGCAGTTTTCGAGGCGCAGCCGGAACAGGCGTCGCGCGCCGTAGAGCAGATCGAGATGTTCCATGCGCGAAAAGGGATGGCGCGCGCGGCACATGGTGTAGCGGGTTTCAAGCAGCGGCTGATCGTAGGAGCGGCCGTTATAGGTGATGACCGCGTCGAAGCGCGACATATAAGAGGAGAGCGAATCGAGGAGCGAGGCTTCTTCGCTGTAGTCACGCATGAAGAACTGGCGGACGCGAAATCCGTCTTCGGCGATGGAGCCGGCGCCGACCAGAAACGCGTAGGTGCCGGAGCCGCCCGCGAGGCCGGTGGTTTCGGTATCGAGGAAGAGCCAGCGGTCCGGTGGGATGCCTTCGATCGCGCCGCTGGAGAGCGCGGAGAGGAGGTCGGGCGAGAGAGCGGCGAGGTCAGAGATTTCGTAGCTGCCGTGGCGGTGGTGGATGGGGAAGTGGCGCTCGGTTTCGAAGTGGCTGCCGTGCTGGGTGGTGACGACTTCGCCGGAGACAAGGTCTTCAATCAGCGAACCGGGCTTTTCACGCCGGGGAGCGGCCGGGGGCGGCGCATCGGCGTAGCGAGCGTCAATCCCGTCGATCTTTCGGCGCAGGAGCGCCAGCTGTTCCCGGATGTCCATGCGGCGGTGTGTGGCGTTCGCCCTTTCTTCGCTGGCGAATTTTCAATATAACCTGAGTTGCGGGGCAACTTACAATGGGGGGCGTGAACCTGGGCAAACGCATTCTCGTGACCGGCGGGGCAGGGTACATCGGCTCCCATACGGTGATTCAGCTTCTGGACGCCGGTTACGACGTGGTGGTGGCGGACAACCTTTCGCGGGGGCACCGGGAGGCGGTGGATCCCGCGCGGCTGCGCGTGGTGGATCTGCTGGATACGGACGGGCTGGTGCGCGTCATGCAGGAGGAGCCGTGCGCGGCGGTCATCCATTTCGCGGCGTATATTGCGGTCGGGGAATCGATGAAGGTGCCGGAGGTTTATTTCCGGAACAACGTCGCGGGCTCGATTTCGCTGCTGGATGCGATGGTGCGGACGGGTATCCGGAACATCGTATTTTCTTCCACGGCGGCGGTCTATGGGATGCCGGAGCGGATTCCGATCCCGGAGACGGAACCGTATGCCCCGGTGAACGCCTACGGTGAATCGAAGGTGATGGTGGAGAAGCTACTCGACTGGTTTGACCGGATTCACGGGATTCGGAGCGTCTGCCTGCGGTATTTCAACGCCGCGGGGGCGGACCCGGCGGTCCGGGCGGGGGAGATGCATGAGCCGGAGACCCACCTGATCCCGCTGCTGTTCCGGGCGATTCGGACCGGGGAGCCGGTCACGCTGTTCGGCGAGGATTATCCGACGGCGGACGGAACCTGCATCCGGGATTACATCCATGTGACGGACCTGGCGGATGCCCATATCCGGGCGGTGGAGGCGCTGGCGGCGGGGAGTCCGTCGCGGCGGTTCAATGCCGGGACGGGCCGGGGCTTCTCGGTGCGGGAGGTTCTGCGGGCGGTGGAGGAGGTCACCGGCAAGCCGGTTCCGTGCCGGATGGGGCCGCGGCGCGAGGGCGATCCGGCGGCGCTTGTGGCTGATTCCGGACTTTTGAAACGGGAAATGGGATGGAACCCCCGGTACTCAGATCTCAGGACAATTGTCGAGACAGCCTGGCGCTGGGAGCTGCGCCGGGAGGGTGTTCCGAGCCCGGTTTTGGCTGTTTAAAAGATGCATTTTCAGGTAGTTACTCTCGATAACGTCAGGGGGTATGACTGCGACTCGCTGCGGAGGGGTTAAGTGCTTGGTAAAGCGTCATTTACGAAAGTACTCGGGTACTAGTCCCACAATTGGTTTTGAGGGGTGTTTTCTTTGTCTCAAACGGGTTTCGCTGTAGTATATTTGGATTGACCAGAACAGCAACAGGCTTCTGGCACGGAGGAATTAGAAATTGGCTCGCACTCTTGCAATTTTAACTTTGGCCGCAGTCGGCGCGGTGGCGTCGTTTGCGGGGCAGATTCAGATTGGGCAGACTGTTTCTGGCGTCAACTATGGGCTCACGACTCTGTGGATTACCTCACCTAATACGTCCGGTTGCACGACTGGATGCGCGAGTTCAACCACGACTGGCTATACACTCCGGAATTATGACAAGAGTCTGTTTGAGGGAGCGGTCCCAACTCCCACTCCTTTTACGGGATTCAGCGGTGTGAGCGGCACGGCGTCCACTCCCGGCAGCACTATGTTCGACAGTACAAATGACATCACGTTTGACATGGTGAGTCAGACCGGGAATTTTGGGAATGTCTGGATGGCGGGTGGGTCGAATACGCTCACGATTCCAATGGGTATTTTCGGTGTCCAAAACGTATGGACAATGCTCAATAACTACTTTGGAAATCCGGGCGTCAACGACACGAGCGTAACCTTTAGCTTTGACAACAATGCCGATGGCTCGGACGCTGCCTCGCTCACAACGCTGACTGTCGATCTCAGGAACGGGACTGAAATTCGCAGCGCGATGGATTGCACTGCGAATTGCACGACAAATTTCGCCACAACGCTGGCGACGGGGCCGGCCGGCACCGTGGTAAGTGGCGATGACATTCATTGCACCGGTCCAAACTGCATTGCGACGGTTACGGTACTGGCAAACAATCTCTAC
>CAZPZE010000463.1:0-14246 GCA_964590625.1 uncultured Solibacteraceae bacterium | reverse complement strand
CCATCGAGCAAAGTGGTCGGCGATCTCGCGCTCTTCCTCATCAGTCACGACATGACGATCGAGCAGTTCCTCGCGCTCCAGCCCGGCCATAATGTCTCGCTGCCGCACTCCGTCGTCGACATGTTCGAAGGCTCTCTCGGCGAACCCGAAGGCGGCTGGCCGGAGCACGTGAAGGCGATCGTTCTCAACGGCAAAGCATCGCGCCCCGGACGTCCTGGCGAGCATCTGCCGGCGGCCGATTTCGATGAGGTCACGCAGAAGGTCACTGCCGCCATCGGCCGCAAGCCCGGGCACGACGAAGTCCTCAGCTACCTGATGTACCCGGACGTGTTCCTGAAATTCGCCAAAGCGCAGGCCGCGTATGGCGACGTCGATATCCTCCCGACCCCGCAGTTCTTCTACGGAATGCAGAAGGGCGAAGAGATCACGATCGACATCGAGCCAGGAAAAACGCTCGTCGTGAAATTCCTGGCGGTGAGCGAACCGCATCCCGATGGCACCCGCACGGTCTTCTTCGAAATTAACGGACAGCCGCGCGAAGTCGATATCCGCGATCGGAGCCTGCAATCCTCAGTTGCCGCGCGCGTGAAGGCGGACCCCGGAAATCCCGGACAGGTCGGCGCTCCACTCCCAGGCCTTGTCACCGCGGTCGCCGTCAATCAGGGCGCTACGGTGAAAAAAGGTGACAAGCTGCTCGTCATCGAAGCGATGAAAATGCAGAGCACGGTCTACGTGCCGACCGATGGCAGAGTTGCCAAACTGGTCGCTCAGGTCGGCATGCAGGTGGAAGCCAAAGACCTGCTCGCTGTGATCGAATAGCCACGCAGGGCGGGGCTTCGGTCCTGCCGCCGGGCTTCGGCCCGGCGACCTGAATCCGGCGTCCATTCTCCGCGCCCGAATGGCGAACAGTTTGCTTCACTTGCTGCGTGGGACACCGCAGCGTGCTTTCCCGAACACCCGAACCGCCGCCTCGGCGCACTACAGGTCGCGTGATCATCCCGCGCGACGCCGCCGAGGCTGACGTGATCGTCGACGGCCGTCCGGTCCACCTCACGAATCTGAACAAGCTTTTCTGGCCCGAGGATTCCATCACGAAACGCGACCTCCTGCAATACTACGCCGACGTTTCACCGTTCCTTCTGCCCCACCTCTATGACCGCTCCATGGTGATGAAGCGTTATCCCGATGGAGCCCACGGCAAATTCTTTTTTCAGAAACACGCGCCGGAATCCAAGCCCGACTGGGTGCCCGTCTGTACGATCAGCCACCCCTCCGCCAACCTCGTGGATTTTCCAGTCGTGCAGGATCTCGGCGGATTGCTCTGGGTCGTCAATCTCGGCTGTATCGACCTCAATCCCTGGTACGCACGCTGCGACGACGCCGATAAACCCGACTACCTGCACTTCGATCTCGACCCCACGCCCGGCGCCACGTTCAGCCACGTCATCGAAAGCGCGCTGATCGTCCGTGATGCTCTGGCGAAGCTGAAAATCACCAGCTATCCGAAAACCAGCGGATCGCGCGGCATCCACATCTACATTCCAATCGTTCGCGGTCCCGACCAGAAGCAGGTCTGGGAATTCGCCAAAGCATTTGCCAAAGATCTGGAAGCCGCGCACCCGCGGATCATCACCGCTGAATACCGCGTTGCGAATCGGCCCGAGAAGCACGTGCTCGTCGACTATAACCAGAACGCCTGGGGACGAACACTGGCCTCCGTCTATTCCGTCCGCCCGAAATCGCGCGCGCCGGTCTCCATGCCTCTCCGCTGGGGCGAAATCGAAAAGGGCATCTCGACCGAGGACTTCCGGATCGATAACGCACCCACCCGCATCCACCGCGAAGGCGATCTCTTCCGGCCTCTGCTGCTCCAGCGCGGCCGCGTGCGCCTGGAAAAATTCCTGTGAAGCTGCCGATCGCAAGCCCGTTCCTTCCGATGGAAGCAAAGCTGGTGGCGAACATGCCAACCGGCGAGGAATGGCAATACGAGCCCAAGTGGGATGGCTTCCGCTGCCTCGCATTTCGCTCCAGCGACGAGATCGAACTGCAATCGAAAGCCGCGCAGCCGCTCACACGCTATTTTCCGGAGATTGTGGAAGCGCTCGCCGCGCTGGCCGCGAAACATTTCGTGCTGGATGGCGAACTGATCGTGCCCATCGAGGACCGCCTGTCATTCAACGCTCTCCTCCAGCGCATCCACCCCGCCGCCAGCCGCGTGGCGAAGCTTGCGAAAGAAACGCCCGCGCGTTTCGTGCTGTTCGATTTTCTGGTGGATGCCGCCGGCGAATCGCTGATTTCCCTACCCCTTTCCGAACGCAGGAAGCGCCTCGAAACATTCGCCGCGCGCTATCTGAAGACGTCGAAAAGCATCGAGCTCTCCACCGCCACGCGCGATATTTCCGTCGCGAAATACTGGCTCTCCGGACTGCGCGGACAACTCGACGGCGTCGTCTGCAAGCGAATCGACGAACCCTACATCTCCGGCGAGCGCGCCATGCTCAAAGTCAAGAACCTGCGCTCGGCCGATTGCGTCGTCGGCGGATTCCGCTACGCCTCGGCGAAAAAGATCGTCGGTTCCCTGCTGCTCGGCCTCTATGATGCGCAGGGTAAGCTCAACCACGTCGGCTTCACCTCATCCATCCCGCTCGCCGAGCGCGAAAAGCTGACGAAGAAGCTGGAAAACCTGATCGAGCCGCCCGGCTTCACCGGTGCAGCACCCGGCGGACCAAGCCGCTGGAACACCGAACGATCCACCGAATGGCAGCCGCTGAAACCAGAGTTGGTCGTTGAAGTCCAATACGATCACTTCACCGGCGCGCGCTTCCGCCACGGCACAAGACTGCTGCGATGGCGCCCCGACAAAGACCCGAAACAGTGCACGGCGAAGCAGGTCGCCTTCGAGAGCTGCATCCCGCTCAGCGAACTGATCGAGCAGGGATGACTTCGCGCACCTTGATCAGGTCATCCACGAATCGACGATACTCCAGATGCCGTTGATCGTCATCCGGCGCGCGCAGAATTGCCGACGGATGAACCGTCGACGTCGCATGCTTTGCCCACGGATGCTCTACGAACTTTCCGCGCTCCTTCGTCACACGATAAGCGCGTCCAAAAACCGATAGCGCCGCCGTCGCCCCCAGACACACCAGTACTTCCGGCTTCACGACCTCGATCTCCGCTTCCAGCCAGGGACGGCACGCGCTTATTTCACCTGCTGTCGGCTTCTTGTGCAGCCGCCGCTTGCCGCGATCTTCGAATTTGAAATGCTTCACCGCATTCGTCACGAAGACTTCCGTGCGATCAATCCCAGCCTCTCCGAGCGCCCTGTTGAAGAGCTTTCCAGACGGCCCCACAAACGGATGCCCCGCCCGATCTTCCTCATCTCCCGGCTCTTCGCCGATAAAAAGGATCCCGGAAGACTTCGGCCCCTCACCGAACACCGCCTGCGTCGCGTACTTGTAAAGATCGCAGCCACGGCAGTGCTGGATAGCCTCCCGCAGCAACGGCAGCGTCTTCCGCTCCGGCAGATAATCGGCAGCGCTCACGCGGCCTTCTTTCGTCTCGTCCTGGCTTTCTTTGTGTGCGCCGCCTCGCTCTTGCCGAGGCTCTTCTTCAGCGCCTCCATCAGATCGATCACCGGCGCGCGATGCGGCTTCGCCTTCTTCGCGACGTGCTCGCCCTTCTCCTTCTGCGCGATCAGCTTCTCCACATTCTCGCGATACGCATCGTGGAACTGCTCCGGCTTGAACGGCGCCGAAAGTTGCCTGATGAGCTGCGACGCCAGATCCAGTTCCTTCTTCGTCGCAGCCGTCTTCGAAGGAATCGACTGCCGGTTCGAAACATGCAGCTCATTCGGATAAAACAACGTGTGCAGCACAAGTCCCTCTTTATCCGGACGAATCAGAACCACGTGCTCGCGATTATGCATCGCCAGTTTGGCAATCGTATGATGTCCCGATTCCGAGAGCGCCTTCAGAAACAGCGCGTACGGCTTCGTGACTTCCTCACCGGGCGCGACATAGTACGAGTGCTCGAAGTAAATCGGATCCACCTCCGATTCCTTCACGAACTGCACGATCTCCATCGTGGAAGCAGTCGCGGGCGCGATCGCCTCGAGTTCCTCCTCTTCGACCACGACATAGTTGTCCTTGCCCGCCTCATAGCCCTTCACGATATCCGCGCGATCGATCGGCTTATCCTCCGCCGCGCAGTACCAGACCTCTTTCACGCGCGAAAGATCCTTCTTATGCAGCATGTGGAAGCGCACCGGTTCGGCGCGCCCCGCTGCATACAACCGTACCGGGAACGACACCAGCCCGAAGCTGACAAATCCCTTCCACACAATCGCCGCCATACTATTTCTCCTTCACCGGATCCGCCTTCGCGGCCTTCGCCACATCGCCGCCGGAGGCCGCCGCAATTCCCGCCATCAGCTTTCTCGAAAGCACCGAGCGCGGTTTCTCCGCCGCAATATCAATTGACGACGCGTAGCGATCGCGATGTTTCATCAGCAGCCACTTCGGTTTGCCGCCACCGCCCGTCCGCACCAGAACCCAGGAACCTTTCAGCTTTGAGCCTTTGAGCGTGAACTTGAGTTCGCCGCGGCGCAGCGCATCGCCAACCGACGGCGTCTCCGGTTCCGGCTCCCACGTCCCGCGATCCCAGACCATCACGGTGCCGCCGCCGTACTCGCCTTCCGGAATCGATCCCTCAAATCCCCCGTATTCGAGCGGATGATCTTCCACTTCCATCGCAAGCCGCTTCACCGAAGGATCGAGAGACGGCCCCTTCGGTACCGCCCACGAACGCAGCACGCCCTCCCACTCCAGCCGGAAATCATAATGGAGATGGCTGGCCTGGTGCTTGTGGACGACGAACGAAAGCTCCTTCACAGCCGCATTTCGAACCCGCCCGCGCGGCTCGGACGTGACCTTGAAATCGCGTTTCTCGTGATACTTCGCAAGAGGCATTACCTCTTGCGCATTGCAAGCAGGGGGCCAAGCTCTCCAAACGAAAGGGCGTTCAGCACCTGTTCCCGGCCGAGTCCGGAGCGCCGCGCCACGTCGATTCCGTAGCGCACCAGCGCGAAATCACGCAAACCGTGAGCATCCGTATTGATCGCGATTCGGACGCCCGCCGCGGCCGCCGCCCGGACGTGCTCGGCCGGCAGATCCAGCCGGTCCGGACTGGAATTGATTTCGAAGAAGCACCCGCACTCAGCCGCGTGCCGGATGATCCGCTTCAAATCAAGCTCATACCCCGGCCGCTTCAGAAGCAGCCGGCCCGTCGCGTGGCCCAGGATCGTGAAATAGCGGTTGTCCATCGCGCGCAGAATGCGCTCCGTCTGCTCCTGCTTGCCCAGACCGAATCGCGAATGAATCGAACACACCGTGTAATCGAGCTCGCGCAGCAACTCGTCCGGATAATCGAGCGATCCATCCACGCGGATATCCACCTCCGCCGATTTCAGAACGCGAATGCCATCCAGCCTTTCGTTCCACTGATCAATCTCCCGGATCTGCTCCCGCAGCTGTTCCTCCGAGAGACCACCGGCGATCTTCAGGCTCTGCGAATGATCGGTGATCCCGATGTATTCGTACCCGCGCCGCCGCGCCTCCGCCGCCATCTGCCCGATGGTGTTGCGCCCATCGCTCGCCGTCGTATGCGCGTGCATCTCGCCGCGAATATCCGCTGCGGTGACAAGCGTAGGAACCGCCTCGATATCGCCCCAGCCCTCACGAAGCTCCGGCTCGACGTAATCCAGCCCGCACGCGCGATAGACCTCCGCCTCCTCCGCCACCGTCATCCGCGATGGCCTGCACCCGCGCTTCGCAAGCTGCCGAAGGTGTTTCGCCGAGCCAGTCTCTGCCACCAGCGCCGATCCCCACCCCGCCGCTTCCGCATGAATCAGCCGCAGCGCCAGCCCCGCCGGAAGCTGAAACACAGCCTCGCGGGCCTTCACGGATAGCGGAATTGTCCCGCCGCCGAACTCCTCCATCCACCGGCAAACGCCCGCAAAATCGGACGTCTCCACCAGAAAACACAGCTCGGAAATTGTCTCCGCCCGGCGGCGAAAATCCCCCGCCACTTCCACGCGCCGCGCGCGGCAGCGTTCGAGCAGAAACGTTTCGACCGCCTGCGCAATCGGATCCGTTTCGTAGAGAAGGAACTCGGTCTTATCCGCCCGCGCGCGCCGAACCGACAACGCCGCGCGCTCCCCGACCGCCCGCGCGATCTCCCCGCTTTCCAGCGCCTCACGCAATCCTTCCACGTCGCTGATCCCGAGCTTGCGAAAAATCCGCAGCGCCAGCTTCGCATCGAGCCCCGGATACTCCGCAATCGCCGCCCGCTCCGGCGAAGCCTCCGCCCGCAGCGATTCCAGCTGCCGCAGCGTGCCGGTTTGTACGATTTCCCGGATTGCCGACGCGATCCCGCTGCCGATCCCCGGATACTGCGTGAGATCAACATCATGCCGCACCAGCTCATCGAAGCTCTCCCCAAGCGTTCGAATGGTGCGTGCCGCGCGGCGCCAGGCCTTTACGCGAAAAGCGTTGCCCTTCTGGTCCGCCAGAAAATGCGCCAGCGCGAGCAGTTGATCCGCAATGGCAGCGTTGCTGATCGCCGGAAGCGCCCCCATTCGCGGGGAGCGTGCAATCAGATTTCCAGAATCACCGGCATGATCAGCGGCCGCCGCTGCGCTTCCCGGTTGATGAACCGCTTGAGGTCCGCGCGGATCTTCTCCTTCACCACGCCCCAGTCCGACTTCTCTTCATCGCTCGAAGATTCCAGCGTGCGCTCTACCGCCTGGCGCGCATTCATCATGAAGACCGGGTCGTGTTCGAGCCCGAATCCACGGCTCACCAATTCCGTCGATTCGATACTCCCCGTGTGCTTGTTGATCGCGATGATCGGGATCACGATGCCGTCTTCCGCAATCACCTTGCGGTCGCGGATCACCATATCACCCACCACCTCGCCAACCGCGCCCGAATCGATGCAGACGCGCCCCACCGTAACGCGGCCCGCCTTCCGCGCGCCATGCTCATCGAACTCCAGCACGTCGCCCGTCTCGAGCACGAACGTTTCCTCCAGCCCCTGCGAACGCAGATGCTCCGCCAGCCGCGCATGCTTCGAAAGCTGCCGGTATTCCCCATGAATCGGCACGAAATATTTCGGACGCACCAGGTTGAGCACCAGCCGCAGTTCTTCCATTGACCCGTGCCCCGAAACATGCAGCGGCGGATTCATGCTGCCGTAAATCACGTCCGCGCCGCGCCGCGAAAGATGGTCGATCATCCGGAAAATCGTTTTTTCATTTCCCGGAATGATGCGCGAGCTCAGCACCACCATGTCGCCGTCGTCCACCGAAATGTGCTTGTGGTTATCCACCGCCACGCGCGAAAGCGCCGACATCGGCTCGCCCTGCGTGCCCGAAATCAGAATCGTGACCTTCGAGCGTTTCGAGTTCGCCACATCCTGCGGCCGGATGAGAATGCCGTCCGGAATTGTGAGCAGCCCGTGGCGATGCGCAATCTCCACGACCGAATTCATGCTGCGCCCCACCAGCGCCACCTTACGGCCGTTCTCCTGCGAAATATTCAGGATCAGCTGCAGCCGGTGGATCGACGAGCTGAAACACGCCACAAACAGCCGGTTTTCCGCCCGATGGAACACATCTTCGAGCCGCGGCCGCACCGCGCGCTCGGAATCCGAATAGCCGGGCCGGTCCGCGTTCGTCGAATCCGAAAGCAGCAGCAGAACGCCGCGCTTGCCGTACTCCGCGAGCGTGTGCAGATCGAAAAGATCATGATCGATCGGCGTGGGATCGACCTTGAAATCGCCGGTATGAATCACCACCCCGACCGGCGTCGTGATCGCCAGCGCTACCGCGCTCACAATCGAATGCGTCACATGAATCAGCTCGACTTCAAACGGCCCGATCGTGACGCGATCCTTCGGAAGCTGCGGCCGCAGATCGACATGCGCAACTTCGTATTCCTCGAGCCGCCGCTCCACGAGCGAAAGCGTAAACGGCGTCCCGTAAACCGGCACATCGAACTCCGCGAGGAAAAACGCCACCGCGCCAATGTGGTCTTCATGACCGTGCGTCAGCAGCAGCGCCCGCACGAACTCGCGGTTCTCTTTCAGATACGTCAGATCCGGCGTGACGATATCGACGCCCAGCAGCTCGTCTTCGGGAAACATCATGCCGGAATCGATCACGATGATGTCGTCGCCATAGCGAATGCACATCATGTTCATGCCGAATTCGCCGAGCCCGCCGAGCGGCACAATCTGCAGTTTTTTGTCTGACATTTTTGGTTGTAAAGAGCGTTCGGGTAAATCAGATTCTAGCGCGACCATTGGCAGTCCTGTTGCATCCAACATGCGATGCCTGAGAACCATCAGTTACTTGACGTGATCCGGAAGCGGTGGAGTCCCCGAATTTACAACGGCCGGGAAGTAGAGCCCTGGAAGCTTCGCACCCTGTTTGAAGCCGCAGGTTGGGCCGCCTCGTGTTTCGGCGAGGAACCCTGGCGCTTCATTGTGGCCTCCCGCGCCGACCGTGCCGAGTTTGACCGGCTTCTCGGCCTTCTCGTCGAGAAGAATCAGGAATGGGCTCAGCACGCCGGCGCGCTCGCGATTTCGTTTGGCAAGAAAACTTTCACCCGCAACGGCGCGCCGGACCGGTTTGGACTCCACGACACCGGAACCGCCTTCGGTCAGATGAGCCTCCAGGCCGTCGCGCTGGGACTCCAGGTCCACGGCATGGGCGGTTTCGACGCCGAGCGCACCCGGAAGGAATTCGCTGTCCCGGAGGATTTCGAGGTCGGCGCCGCCATCGCGATCGGCTATCTGGATGGCGAGGGCGCTCCCCCGGAGGGCCGCAAACGGAAACCGCTCGGGGAAGTCGTCTTCAACGGCGCCTGGGGGCATCCGGCCAGCCTCTGAAACGCCGGATTCCTGGCCCATCCGGCCCCTGAGTGGCCCTGAAGACGGCCTCAAGGTCAGATGACTCCCGGATCGCGGTTCGAGCCCTCCTGCGGCCCGGAAAGCCGATTGTGGAAATCTTCACAAACCCAGATGCAAAGAGGCCCGGTTCTCGCGAACCGGGCCTCGAACGCACCCTGTTTTATCAGGGTTTCGATTGGGAGAATCATTTTCGACGGCTTCAACAAAAACCGGCAAAAACTTAGTGATTGGATATTAAGGCCTGGGAAGCCGCCTCGTCAAGCCGAAAAAAATCACACTTTTGTCCACAACGTAAATCCCTGAGTTCCAGTGTGTTGCGAAAGCTGTGGATTTCCAGTTGAAATCAGGGGCGAATCGTGCATTACCGCTCGCTGGCCTCGCAAAAAAGCTGTAACCGCAAGCAGTCAGAAGACTTAGGACTTGCCCGAGAGGTGCAGACTGATCATTTCTTCGCCCCCTCCGGCCGCTCCGGACCGCCCCACGACGTACCGGATTCCGCCGAACACGAGCCCCCCGGCGAGGCACAGCACGATCAGCACGCCGCACAGAATCGCGATGTTCAGTAACAAGTTACCCGGATTGTTCTTGAGCGAAGGCGGCGGTTCCGCCATCGTCACTTCCGCCTCATATCGGACTCGCGCCAGCAGCCGCTCCGCTTCATCCGGACTCACCGGATGCAGCGCGACCGCCACCAGCGGACCCGAGCGTTTCGCCACCGCTCCCGGGATCGCCTCGAACGCCGGATACTGCTTCTGAGCCATTTCGATCCCAGGAAAATTAAACACTACGATAGTAGTTTTCGCGCCCTTCGCGGCGCCCTTCGTTCCGTCTGGAGCTTCATAGTCCGCCGTCTCCGCCTCGGAGCTGAAGTGGAAAGCCGCGGTCGAAGGCGGAATCGCCCCAGCGTACCGCGCCAGGCTTTCCGGCCCCAGAATGTACCGCTCCGAATTCGCGATCGCCCCCGCCGGCAGATATCCGGGCAGCGTCGGCAGCGGCGAATGCGAGTAATGCGGCGCCGTCAGAAAGATGTGCGCAAGCTCTTCCTTCGTCGGCTTGTAGTCGTGGAAAATCAGCAGCAGATTGCCGACCGCGATGTACTGCTCGGTCGCCGTCTCTTCCCCGATCCCATCGGTCTCGAACTTCTTCGCGTCCGGCGGGCGGCTGCCGATCCACGCCGCGAACGCGCCCGTCGAATCCGCGAAGCGGTAAGCCGTGATCGAAAATTTCTTCGCTGCGTTGGTGTACGGCGCGTTCTCGGACTCCTCGAGCCCGTACTCATTCCACACCTTCACGTCGGGCGCGGGAGCCGCGGTCACGTCGCCGCGTTTCCACTCGCCGATCGTATCCGGCAGAATGGCGGAGAACGCCAGCGCCGGAAGTAAAAACAGAAACGCCGCTCGCTGAATCATACAGTTATTGGACGGCCGGAACACCAGACTGGATCCGCTCGCCCTTTACTCCCCGTGGCACTTTTTGTACTTCTTCCCGCTGCCGCAGGGGCATGGGTCGTTGCGGCCGACCTTCGGGCCGCCATTCGAAACGGTCTTGCTCGCTGTGCTCTCGGTCGAAGCGCCGAACTGCAGCTCGCGCAGCTCTTTCTCGTGCTTCTTCTGGAGCCCGCGGTTCATGTCCTGTACCGCGCTCTGCGCCGCGCGTCGGCGCTCTTCGGCCGCGGCTCGCGACTCTTCCAGCCGCTTCTGCTCCTCGTCGATCTCAGGAGCCGCCGCTTCCCCGTCGACCGTCACTTCCTCCTCATCGTCTGTCGACTGGAACGGAAGCGTGGCGTTACCGATCTCGAACCGCAGGAAGTACAGATAACGGACCGTCTCGTCTTCGATGCGGTCCATCATGTCCTGGAACAGTTCGAACGATTCCTTCTTGTACTCGACCAGCGGATCCTTCTGGCCGTAGCCGCGCAGCCCGATGCCTTCCTTCAGGTGGTCCATCGAGAGGAGGTGGTCTTTCCACTGATCGTCGATGATGTGCAGCATGATGTTGCGCTCGGCTTCGCGCATCAGGCTCGCGCCCACCAGTTCTTCCCTGGCTTCGTACATCGCGGTGGCGCGCTGCATCAGCTCGTCTTCCATCTGATTCGGCGTCATTCCGCCGAGATCGGCCGGATTGAACCGCAGCCCCATGCGGCTGAGCAGATCGGTCTGCAGACGATTCAGATCCCACTCGATGGGCTTTGAATCCGGCGGGCACGCCACTTCCACCGCGGCCGCAATCACCCCGCGGGTCATTTCCATGACGTGCGCTTTCTGGTCCACGCCTTCGAGCAGACCGCGGCGCATGGTGTAAACCGCCATGCGCTGCTTGTTCATCACGTCGTCGTACTCGAGCAGGTGTTTGCGCGAATCGAAATTCTGCGCTTCCACCGCTTTCTGCGCCGCCGCGATGCGCTTCGTGATCAGCCCGGATTCGATCGGCACATCCTCTTCCATGCCGAGCTTGAGCATGAGATTCTGCATGCGGTCGCCGCCGAAGATGCGGAGCAGATCGTCCTGCAGGGAAAGGAAGAAGCGCGAGCTGCCGGGGTCGCCCTGGCGGCCGGCGCGTCCGCGAAGCTGATTGTCGATACGCCGCGAATCGTGCCGTTCGGTGCCGGTGATGTGCAGGCCGCCCAGCGCCGTCACCGCGTCATGCTCCACCTGGCACTGCGCTTTGGTTTCGGCCAGAATGCGTTCCCAGTCGGCTTTGAACTCCTCGCGATCAGGGTCTTTTCCCTGCTTCTTCATCGCGTCGCGAGCCATGGACTCCGCGTTTCCGCCCAGCAGAATGTCCGTACCGCGGCCGGCCATGTTGGTCGAAACCGTAACCGCCCCGCGGCGTCCCGCCTGCGCCACAATCAGCGCTTCGCGTTCGTGATTCTTCGCATTCAGCACCTCGTGTTTGACGCCCATCTTCGTGAGCATCTTCGAGAGGTGTTCCGATTTCTCCACCGAAATCGTTCCCACCAGCACGGGCTGCCCGCGCTGCTGGAATTCCTTGATCTCCTTCGCCGCATTGCGGAATTTTTCCTCCGCGGTCCGGTAAACCACGTCCTGAAATTCCTTGCGGATCAGCGGCCGATTCGTCGGAATGACGGTCACGAGCAGCTTGTAAATCTTGTCGAATTCCGCCGCTTCGGTTTCGGCTGTACCGGTCATACCGGAGAGCTTCGTATACAGACGGAAATAATTCTGGAAGCTGATTGTGGCGAGCGTCTGGGTTTCGCGCTCGATCTTCACGCCTTCCTTCGCTTCCACCGCCTGATGAAGACCGTCCGACCAGCGCCGCCCCGCCATCAGACGTCCGGTGAATTCGTCGACGATGATGACCTCGCCGTCCTTCACCACGTAGTCCTTGTCCTTCTGGAAAATGACGTGGGCCTTCAGCGCCTGCTGGATGTGGTGGTTCCACTCCACATTCTGCGGCTCATACATGTTGCCGATGCCGAGCAGCTTTTCGACTTTGAGAACGCCTTCTTCGGTGAGCGCCGAGCTGCGGTGCTTTTCATCCACCGTGTAGTCGCCTGTCGTGTAGGTCACGCCCGGTTCCTTGCCCTCGATCACCTCGCCGCGAATCAGGTGCGGAATCACCTTGTTCGCCTTGTAATACTTGTCCGTCGATTCCTCGCTCGGACCGGAAATGATCAGCGGCGTCCGCGCTTCGTCGATCAGGATCGAATCGACTTCGTCGACGATCGCGAAATTGTGGCCGCGCTGCGCGCAATTCGCGAGCTGGAACTTCATATTGTCGCGGAGGTAGTCAAAGCCGAATTCGTTGTTCGTGCCGTAGGTGATGTCCGAGGCATACGAAACCTTGCGCTCCCGGTCATCGAGGTCATGCACGATAATCCCAACGGTCATGCCCAGGAACTTGTGGATGCGCCCCATCCACTCCGCGTCGCGTTTCGCCAGATAGTCATTGACCGTGACAACGTGCACGCCCTTGCCGGAAAGCGCGTTGAGATACGTGGGGCACGTGGCGACCAGCGTCTTACCTTCACCGGTCTTCATTTCGGCGATCTGACCCTTGTGCAGCACCATGCCGCCGATCAGCTGCACGTCGAAATGCCGCATGTTGAGGACGCGCCGGCCGGCTTCGCGGACTACCGCAAAGGCTTCGGGCAGCAAATCGTCCAGCGTCGCGCCGCGGGCAATTCGCTCTTTGAAATCAATCGTTTTGGCCGCAAGGTCGATGTCCGAGAGCTTCTGCATCGAAGGCTCCAGATCATTGATGGCCACAACAATCGGACGCATCGCCTTGAGCTCGCGGTCATTGCGAGTGCCGAAGATTTTGGCCAACCATGCGTCGATGAACTCAAATTCCATAGAAGGGGATGTTTCCATTTTAGCGCGTGAGCGCTATGCGAACACTCTGCGGTGCCGAGAGTCTCTACTGTATAAGACGCCCTGACCCGCCGGGAGTTTTCATCGATGCCATAATTCCTGACATGCCCGCCCGAACTTCCCTCGCCCCGTGGCTCTCTGTACGCAATGGAGCTCGCGCGGTCGAGTTCTACAAAGCCGCCTTTGGAGCGAAACAATCGTATCTTCTGAATGGCGGCGAGAAAGGCATCGTCGCCCGGCTCTCAGTCGACGGCGCCGAATTCTGGGTTGCCGATGAATCCCCCGAGCACAACAATCCCAGTCCCGAAACCGCCGGCGGTTCCCCTGTCCGCATGATCCTCACAGTTGCCGATCCGGATTCTGTCTTCGCTCAGGCGATCCGCGCCGGCGCGACGGAAGTCTACCCGGTCAGCGTAGGACACGGCTGGCGAATCGGGCGGTTAAAAGATCCCTTCGGACACCACTGGGAGATTGGACACGAACTGGAGGGGAGCTGAACTAGCCGAACGCCTCGCCCGGCTCTTTATCGCCGCGGCCAGGCGAACTTTGTGGCGCCGTCTGCGCGGGTTTCCTGACGGGCACGGACTCATCCGCGCCTTCGCGCTTCCGGTCGCAGTCGATACACACCGGCTGGCCCTGAAAGTACAGGGAAGTGGGACTACCACATTTGATGCACGGTTCGATAGGCCCATGGTACTGCCTTTGAACCAAAAATACTACCAGTTTTTAATTAAGAGAGTGACCTGCGCTTTATCGCGAAGATGCCGCGGGAAGACGCAGATCCATGCGCCCGATCGCGGTCTCCGTGGTGTACTTCGCGATGTGGATATGCGGCTGTCCGTTCGTTCGCGTAACCGTCACATCCGTCGCCTGAAGAGGAAGCCCAAGCGAGTGCGCGCGGTCAACAATGCGCGTCACAATCTCGTTATCGGAAAGCGC
>CAZPZE010000462.1:0-2443 GCA_964590625.1 uncultured Solibacteraceae bacterium | reverse complement strand
GGCAATTTGAATGATTTGTTTGATCCAGCTCGATGCGTCGAGACGTCCGCCGGGGAGAAAATGAACCCAGGAGCCCGCGGTGCGAGGATCTGGCCTGATGGAGGCAACTTCGAATTCGGGGCGTTTATCCGCGGGGGATTGAGCGAAGAGGGTAGCGCAGAGAAAGAGGAGGCTGACTGGAACAATTTTCTTCATTCGGCATGACCTCCGGTGTCAGTCTAACCGAAAGACGATGCGGGTGTGGAAAGCTGGATGGGAGAAAAGAACGGCGAAGCCGGTAAGCCTCGCCGTTTTCTCTTTGACTGGGTTCGTCGGGCGGAAGCCCGACGGCAGGGCAAAGCCCCGCCCTACGCGGTGGCGGCCAGCTTGGGGCCTTCGCTGCTTGCGGCCGGGGCGACCGGCTTCTTTTCGTCTTTCTTCGGGTGCAGGATCATGTCGATCACCAGCGCGATCGGTCCGACGATGGTCAGGGCGTAATAGGGCGCGTCGATGCTGAAGATCGGCGGAACGAAATCACGGAGCGGGCTGCCATTGGCCTGGATCAGACGCAGACCCATTTCGGCGACGGCTACGAGGAAGGCGACGAACATCTGCGGTTTCTTGCCGCTCACATTCGTGCGGGGATCGGTAATCATGAAGAAGATAAAGAGCTGATACATCGGTCCGGTGATGGGAGCGACTTCAGTGAAGAAGCCGTGGCCGGTGAAGAGCGACCGGACAAAGGCCAGCGCGATGAACGACAGCACGTAGGTCGCGGTGATGTGGAAGCGCTTCACGCGATAGACGATGACGAGGCCGAGAGCCCAGACCACGAGCATCGGCCACACTGCGTTCCCCCACTGGATGCCGAGCGTGGAGAAGTACTCGGGCGCGATCAGCAGCATCACGGCGATGGCGAAGTTCGAGGGGTTCCAGATGTGACGTCCGCGCCAGCGGATCACGTATTTCGAAGTAATGGCGATGGCGGCGGTGAGCGCGAACGGCCAGTATTCCGGGGTTCGGCAGAGAATGCCGACGCTGATGCCAGTGATGTAGGCACTGGCGAGCACCGGCATCTTCTTATAGACCAGCTTCGAGAGCACCAGTTCGAAGACCATCGCGGTCGCGATCGCCAGGATCGTGCGCGAGAAGCTCTCGAGCACGCCGTACGACAACTGGCTCACGAGCAGGATCGAGGTGATGAAGATCGGCGGCAGATATCGATTGTTCGGGCTGAAGAACCGCGCGAGAAGCGACTGCTGCGGCGCGCCGGTGGCTGTGGCTGAAGGACTCATGACTGCTCCTTGATTTTGTGAACCTGATTCAATGTGGGCGCCGTGATGGTTTGAGTTTTGCCGGAGGGCCAGCGAATCTCAACCCTGTCCACAGCGTCCGCCTTACCGAGACCGAAATGGAGACGGCGGTCGTTTTCCGCGCAGAAGCCGCTGCCGCCGTTGACTTCCTGTATCTGCTGCTGGCCGTTCAAGAACACCTGCACCTGCGCGCCGATCGCGCTGCGATTGGTTTTCGCGCCCTCGAGATCGAACCCGATCCAGTGATTCGCGGGCGTGGCCGTGTTCTTGTAGAACATGATCGGCCCGTTCTGGTTGGCAACCACCGCGTCGAGAACGCCGCGATTGAAGAAATCGGCGAGCGCGACAGAGCGGCCGTCGAAAACGTCCGTCACGCCGACGGCCTGCGCCACCTCCTTGAACTGGCCGGAGCCGTCATTCATGAAAATCTTCTTCTGCTGATATCCGGCGAGGCTGCGGCCGGTCGAAGGCGGCCAGTTCGCGGCGTCATTGATGATGGCCTTGTTGCCGCCCGCGATCTTGGTGAAGTCGTACCAATAGTTGTGCTCTTTATCGAGCGAGACGTTGCCGTTGGTGACGTAGATGTCCTGGTAACCATCATTATTGAAATCGCCGAACTGCGCGCCGAAGCTCCAGCCCGCGAGCGCGATGCCCATGGAGTTGGCCATGTTCTGATACTTCGGAACTCCGTCGCTTTTGGTGTTGTCGGGCACCCAGAAATTGTTGCCCTGAATCAGAATGCCGGGCTCGGAAATGTTGGAGACGTAGAAGCCGAGGCGGCCGTCGTTCAGGACGTCGCCGACTGAGGCGCTCATGCCGCTCTTCGGTGCATAACCGATGCCGGATTCCTTGCCGACTTCGCGGAAGTGCTTGCCGTCTTCATTGAGGAAGAGCTCGGAGACGCCGTAATCGTTGGCGATGAAGAGATCGGGATAGCCGGTGCCGCGGGTATCGGCCGCGACTGCCGCGAGCGACCAGCGGCGTGAGACGATGCCCATTTTTTCGGAGACTTCTTCGAATTTCCCGCCGCCCAGGTTGTGGAAGAGATATTTGCGGCCGCCGTTGTTGGCGTACTCAAAGCTCTCCGGCATGATTTTGGTGGTCTTCAGGTGCCAGAGATCGACGTCTTCGGCGTAGTAGCCGCCGACGAA
>CAZPZE010000461.1:0-1542 GCA_964590625.1 uncultured Solibacteraceae bacterium | reverse complement strand
GGGCAGGTGCTCGGCGTCGATGGCGGCATGATTCTCTGAGTGTGAAATGATTTTTGGGCTCGATCGCCATTCGTCCGCCAAAGCCGTTTATGAAGCGGCCGCGGACCGGTGGCTGAGCTTTGCGGATCTGCGAGAGGGAGTGCGGGATCGGGCTGCCGAGTTCGGTGGCGCGGCGCGATCGGTGATTTTCCTGTTCTGCAAGAACGACCTGCGGACGGTGGCGACGTATCTGGCTTCGTTCGAAGTGGGGCATGCGGCGGCGCTGCTGGATGATGGCCTGGTCGCGGAGGCGAAAGCGGCGCTGATCGATTTGTATCGCCCCGAGTGGATTTCGACCGCGGTGGATGTACCGCATCCGGATTACGAGCGGGTTGGTGAAACGCTGTGGCGGCGTCGAACGGCGGCGGACGCCGGGCTGTATCCCGATCTCGCGCTGTTGCTTTCGACTTCGGGGAGCACGGGGAGTCCGCGGTTTGTGCGGCTGACGCGCGGGAATGTTGAGGCGAACGCGGAATCGATCGCAGAGGTGCTCGGAATAGGGCTCGCGGACTGCGCGATCACGAGCCTGCCGATCCATTACTCTTACGGGCTTTCGGTGCTCAACACGCATCTGCTGCGGGGCGCGTCGATTGCGCTGACGGATCAGGGGCTGCTGGAGCCGGGGTTCTGGGAGACGTTCCGGAAGGCGGAATGTACGTCGTTTGCGGGTGTGCCGTATCTGTATCAGATCTTGCGGCGGCTCGATCCCGGGCGCCTGAATATTCCGACGCTCAACACGATGACGCAGGCGGGCGGGCGGATGGATCCGGCGCTGATCGCGAAGTTTTCATCGTGGATCGCGGAACGCGGCGGACGGTTCTTTGTGATGTATGGGCAGACGGAGGCGACGGCGCGGATTTCGATTCTGCCTTCGTCAGCGCTGCCGGAGAAGCTGGGATCGGTTGGTCTGCCGATTCCGGGCGGGCGCGTGGAGATCGATCCTGAGACCGGTGAGCTGATCTATTCCGGGCCGAACGTCATGATGGGCTACGCGGCGGCGCGCGAGGATCTGGCGCTGGGCGATGAACTGCACGGCACGCTGCGGACCGGCGATCTGGCGCGCATTGATGACGACGGGTTCATCTTCATCACCGGGCGGGCGAAGCGCGACGCGAAGGTGTTCGGGTTGCGGATTAACCTCGACGAGGTGGAAAATCTACTGCGGGCGTATGGCCCGGTGGCGGTGATCGGCAAGGGTGAAGTGCTGCGGATTTACTGCGAGCGGGGCGATGAGGCGGTATTTGCCGAGCACCGGCGTGAGCTATCCGAACGGCTGCGGATCCACCACAGCGCATTCGTTTTCCAGCGCCTCGAAAGCCTGCCCCTGACGGCGAACGGTAAAATAGACTATCAAAAGCTGATCGGCCTTCCATGAATTTCGCGGACCTTCTCGCGGCGCCGCAGTACAGCCTCACGCAGGACCGCAAAGAGGCCGAGCTGACACCGCAATTCAATCAACTCACCGAGCACCATCGGGAGAAGTGCGAGCCCTATGGGCGGCTG
>CAZPZE010000460.1:0-13792 GCA_964590625.1 uncultured Solibacteraceae bacterium | reverse complement strand
GCTATTGCCGTACGAACCGCACGGGGCTGTTCGAAGCCGGGCTTTGCCTCACGGACGCACGCAGTATCGTTTGATTGGCGGCTGAACTGCTGCCAGGATAGCGGTATGGCGCGCCGTGGATCTCTCGAGTTTCAGGGCTGCAGCCTTGCGTGGCGTATCGATGGCGAAGGACCGCCGCTCATCATCATTCAGGGAGTGGGGGCCTGCGGCACCTCGCCAAATCCACAGCAGGAATTGCTCTCCACGCGTTATTCCTGCCTGAGTTTCGACAATCGCGGCATCGGGATGAGCCAGCCGGCGGGCGGTGCGCTGCGTCTGGAACAACTGGCGGCGGACGTGAGCGCGCTGATCGGGCATTTCGGCTGGCCGGCGGCGCACATCATCGGGCATTCGTTCGGAGGGTTGATTGCGCTGCAACTGGCGCTGAGCGATCGCGCGCGGGTGCGAAGCCTGACGCTGTTATGCGCCTTTGCGCGCGGAGCGGACGCGTCGCGGCTCTCTTTCGATCTGGTCTGGATTCTGACGCGGATGCGCTTCGGTCCGGAGGCGATGCGGCGGAAAGCCTTCATGGAACTGGTGCTGCCGGTGGGGCATCCTGAGATGCATACGGCGGCGATGGCACAGAGGCTTTCGGGGATTGTAGGGCACGACATCGCGGATGCGCCGCCGATTGTTTCCGAACAAATCAGCCTGATGCGGAAGAGCGATCTGAGCGGCCGGCTGGCGGAGTTAGCCGGCATTCCAACGCTTGTCGTGAACGGCGAAAAAGACCGGATCGCGCGTCCGGAACTGGGCCGCGCGCTGGCGGCGGGAATCCCGGGCGCGCGATATGTCGAAGTTGCGGGGGCGGGGCATACGCTGCCGGTGATCGATCCGGAGCGCTGCGCCGAGCTCGTTCTGGAACATGTGGACAAGCTTCAGGGATAGGAAATGAAGCGGATTTTTTTCCATCTTTCAGTGTGGTTCGTGATCGCGCTGACCTTCGCGATTTCGTTTACGCTCTCGCTCACCGGATGGTTCCGGCAGTTTCCGGCGCTGCTGTTGTTCGGGTTCGGAGCGGTTGCGGTGGGAATCGGATTCGGAGTTCTGACGTTCCTCGAGGACCTGTTCCGAAGAAAGGTGCCGATTCGCGATCTCCGGTTTCTGACGTACGGGCAGACGCTGCGATTTTTCGGCACGCTGGCGTACTGGAAGGCGGCGGAGCACGTGCTGCCGCCGCTGTTCGCGATCCCGACCGCGATGATGGACGATGCACTCGCCATCAGTTCCTTTTATGTGGCGCGGCACTGGATCAGGCGCGATGGCCAGCCGACGCGCGGGTTCTTCGTCTGGCACATCGCGGGGCTGGGATCGCTTGCGATCTCGAACCTGCTGGCGTTCCTCACGGCGTCGCCGAACAGCGAGGGAGTCTCCAGCCAGGGGATGGCGTTATTCCCGATGAGCATGGTGCCCACGTGGATTGGGCCGATGGTGCTGATGTTCCATCTGCTCGCGCTGTTTGACGGAACGCGCAGGAGAGTCAGTACTTCTTCAGCTTCGTGATTTTGCCGTTGGCGCGGTGGATGGAGAGAACGCCGTCCGCGAACGAAATGGTTCCGATGAGAGCGGACGTGCCCTGAATGCGAGCGACCAGATTTCCGGCGCGGGCTGTGTAGATGCCGTTTTGGGTGAGAAACGCGACTGTCATGAGGCAGTGGTTGGCGCCATCGAAGATGAAGCGGCGTTCGATTTTTCTGCCGTCCATCTCGCCGGTGCTGGTCCACTCGCCGATGAGCGGATGAGCCGCGTCCGGCGCGCTGCCCAGGCGGCGCCAGGAACTGCCGGCGAGGCGAAAGGCGTCGCGTCCATCCCATTCGAGCGCCGATTTTTCTTCCGGTCCGGTGGTGGTTGCGGGCGGGAAGACGATCTGGCCGCCTTCGAGGCGATAGGGCATGTCGACAATGGCCCCCGGGCTGAACGAGAAAGTTCCGTCGGCGCGGAATTCGTACATCGCGCCAATGCCGCCGCGCGAGGTTTCGACTGAGCGCCAGCGTCCGACGATGGATTGCTGTTCCTGCGCGGGCAATGCGGCCGCAAGCGCGAGAGCGGCAATCCAGACATAGAATTGGGGGATGCTTCTTCGATGTTTCGCTGTGCTGGCGCTTGCTGTCATCGCTTCTGTCTCACTTTCCGCCGCGCCGCCACACTGGGTGACGAGCTGGGCGGCCTCGGTGCAGGGTCCGTTCCCCAGCGGCAACGCCTCCGCGCAGCCGAATCTGACGCTCGTATTCCCCGTGCCCGCAGCCGGCGCGCGCGATCAATCGTTTCGCCTGATCGTTCGCCCGGATATCTGGGAGAATTCGGCGCGCATTCGGCTATCGAACATTTTCGGCACGAGGCCGGTGACATTCGACGAAATATTCGCGGGTGTGCAGATGAGCGGGTCGGCGCTGCTGCCGGGCACGAACCGGAATGTGTTGTTTCAGGGGAAGCGATCGGTTTCGATTGCGCCGGGGGAATCCGCCTGGAGCGATGCGTTCCCGGTGGTAACTTCCGGACAGATGGCTGGGCGAAAGATGGCGGTGAGTTTTCACGTGGTGGGTGAGAGCGGGCCGATGACGTGGCATGCGAAGGCGCTGACGACGTCTTATATTTCGAAGCCCGGAGCGGGCGCGAAAGGAGGCGAAGAAGGAGAGGCGTCGTTTCCGTTTCCGACGACGTCGTGGTATTTCCTGGATGCGCTCGACATGATGGCGCCAGTGTCAACGCGCGCGATCGTGGCGTTCGGCGATTCGATTACGGATGGCACCGCGTCGACACTGAACGGCGATGACCGGTGGCCGGACGTGCTCTCGCGGCGCGTGCATGCGGCGTACGGGAATCGTTTCACGGTGGTGAATGCGGGGATCGGCGGGAACCAGGTGGCCGGGCCCGCGCAGTATTCGGCAGAGAAGCCCAGCTCGGGCGGACCTTCGGCGGTCGAGCGGCTGGATCGCGACGTGCTGGGCCTCTCGGGAGTGGGCGCGGTGGTGTGGCTCGAAGGGATCAACGATTTCAATCGCACGAACAATACGCCTGTCGAGAAAGTGGAAGCCGGGATGAAGGACGTGGTGGCGCGGCTGCGCGCGAAGATTCCGGATATTCGCGTGATTGGCGCAACGGTGACGTCGAATCTGGGGAGCGCGGCAGGCACCGCGGAACAGGACGCGAAGCGGAAGGCGCTGAATGAATTCATCCGCGGCGATGGGCCATTCGATGCGGTGGCGGATTTCGATAAAGCGACGGTGGATCCGCAGACCGGCGGGCTGCGCGCGGAGTTCATTCCGGAAAGCACGATGGGCGGAGCGGGCGACAAGCTGCATCCGAACCGGCTGGGATATGCGGCGATGGCGATGTCGATTAACCTGGATCTGCTGTTGCCGAAGGGGAAGAAATGAAGCGGGCGTGGATCGGTCTGTGTCTTCTGCTGCCGCTTGCGGGCGCGGAGAAGATCACGACGGGTCCGCCGCGGCGGATTGCGGAAACGGGCGCGCGCGAGGGGCCTTCGTGGGATCCGTTCACGGGCACGCTGTATTTCGTATCGGGAAACAATGTGAATCGGCTGACGACGGCGGGCAAGGTCGAGCCGTTCCGCACTGATGCGCCAGGCGCGAACGCCGCTATGGTAGATCCGCAGGGCCATGTGCTCGCGTGCGAGGCCGGCGGGCGGCGCGTCACGCGCACCGAAAAAGACGGGACGCTCACGGTGCTGGCGGATCGCTACGAAGGGAAGCGGCTCAATTCGCCGAACGATCTGGCGCTCGATTCGCGCGGGCGGATCTATTTCACCGATCCGAGATACGGGTCGATGGACAACATCGAGATCAGGGATGATGGGGGCAAGCCGATTGAGGGTGTGTATCGCATCGACGCGCCGGGAACGATCACGCGCATTCTGACGCATGAGGTGCAGCGTCCGAACGGAATTCTGGTTTCGCCAGACGATCGATATTTGTACGTCGCGGATAACGTGAACAACCGGACGAATGGCGCGCGCAAGCTCTGGCGATTTGATCTGCGGAAGGACGGAACGGTCGATCCGGCGAGCCGCACGCTCATCTTCGACTGGAAAACGGCGCGCGGGCCGGACGGATTCAAGATGGATCGTGCGGGCCGTCTGTTCGTTGCGGCCGGGCGGAACACGCCAACGCAATGGGAGACGGCGGACGAATTTAAGGGCGGCGTTTACATCCTTTCGCCCGGGGGCGAACTGCTGGAATTCGTGCCGTTTCCGAAAGACGAAACGACCAACTGCGCGTTCGGCGGGAAAGATCTGAAGACGCTGTTTGTGACGGCCGGCGGCGAGCTCTGGAGTGTTCCGGTGAAGACCGCGGGACGGATCAGCGCGCAGAAGTAGCCTTCCTTTCTTTGATAGACTCTCCAACATGTTTCGAGCCATCGCCATCGCGGCGTTTTCGTGTCTGCTTTGCTTTGCGCAGACGGACGATTCGAAGCCAGCCACTTCCAACGTGCGCGGCGCGCAGTATCCGCGGGTGCATTCGGACCTGCGGGTGGCGTTCCGGCTGAAGGCGCCGGACGCGAAGGTGGTGAAGCTGCATCCGGCGGGCGATGGGCTGGGAAAGGCCGACGTCGACATGGCGAAAGGCGCGGATGGCTTGTGGACTGTGACCACCGGTCCCGCGGTTCCAGGCTTTCATTACTACTGGTTCCTTGTGGATGGCGCGGAGGTCAATGATCCCGGCAGCGAGACCTATTTCGGCTGGGCGAAGCAGTCGAGCGGGATTGAAGTGCCGGAAGCCGGGGTCGACTATTACATGCCGAAGGATGTGCCGCATGGCGATCTGCGGGCGCACTGGTATCTCTCGAAGACCACCGGGCTGTGGCGCCGCGCTTACGTCTATACGCCTCCCGATTACGACCGGAACGCGCGGGTGCGGTATCCGGTGCTTTATCTGCAGCACGGCGCGGGCGAGGATGAGCGCGGCTGGGGCGTGCAGGGCAAGATGAATTTCATCATGGATAATCTGATCGCGGCGAAGAAGGCGAAGCCGATGATCGTGGTGATGGATTGTGGTTACGCGAACCGGCCGGGCGAGCAGCCGGCGCAGGGCGGCGGTGGGCGTGGGGCTTCGGGCCGCGGCGGGCGCGGCGGGCAGAACGTTGTGACGGCGTTTGAAGATGTAGTGATGAACGATCTGATTCCTTCGATCGATGCGAACTATCGCACGCTGACCGATCGTGAGCATCGCGCGATGGCCGGGCTCTCGATGGGATCGGGGCAGGCGCTGCAGATTACGATGCGGCATCTCGACAAGTTCTCTTACATCGGTGCGTTCAGCGGAACGATTCGGAACGTGGATCCGAAGACGACTTACGGCGGCGTGATGGCGGATGCTGCGGCGTTCAACAGGAAAGTGCATCTGCTGTTCTTCGGGCTCGGCACGGCGGAAGATGCGCTGCTGACGGCCACGCACGCGACGCATGACACGCTCGAAAAGGCGGAAATCCACAGCGTGGTGTATGAATCGCCGGGCACCGCGCATGAGTGGCTGACGTGGCGGCGCGACCTCAATGAATTCGCGCCGAAGCTGTTTCAATAAAACCGGACGGGTGTAAACTGAGTTTGAAAATTATGCGCCAGATAACGTTCAAGTCCATTGCGATTGTGAGTGTCATTGCCACTGCGATTCCTGTGTATGCACAGCAGGGCGCGAGCGGCCGGGGCGGTCGGGGCCGTGGAGCCGCGGGCGGATCAGGTCCCCGGCATGAGGACACAGAAGTCTATGAACCGGTGCCCCCGGTTGTGACGCCAGGCGCGACGGATGCGGAGCCGCCATCGGACGCGATCGTGCTGTTCGACGGGAAGAATCTGGATCAATGGGTGATGAACCGCGATAAGTCGCCGGCGACGTGGACGGTGGCGGACGGCATCATGACCGTGAAGAAGGGGCCAGGCGGCGGCAACATCGAGACGAAGCGGACGTTCAAAAATTATCAGCTCCATGTCGAGTGGAGGATTCCGGAGAACATCACGGGCACCGATCAGGCGCGCGGCAACAGCGGCGTGTTTCTGGCTTCCACCGGGCCGGGCGATGACGGGTATGAGCTGCAGGTTCTCGATTCGTACAACAATAAGACGTACGTGAACGGGCAGGCGGGCAGCATCTACAAGCAGGGAATTCCGCTGGTGAATGCGAACCGCAAGCCGGGCGAGTGGCAGACCTACAACGTGGTGTGGACCGCGCCGACGTTCAACGCCGATGGATCCGTGAAGACGCCGGCGTATGTGACGGTCTTCTTCAACGGCGTGCTGGTGCAGAACCATTTCCAGCTCCAGGGCGAGACGCTTTACGTCGGGAAGCCATTCTATAAGGCGTACGATCGCGCGCCGATCAAGCTGCAGGCGCACGGCGACCGGAGCGAGCCGATCAGCTACCGCAACATCTGGGTGCGGGAACTGCCGTAGGTCATTTCAGCGCGTCGAGTTTTTCGTTCAGGTGGCGGAGCGCGGCTTCGAGCTGTTCGCGGCGGCGCGGGTGCGTGGCGGATTCCAGATCTTTCAGGACGCGGGTTCGCGATAGCTCGAGGCTCTCGCGTTCGGTGCGCGCCTGCATTTCCTCCGGGGTGAGACGGATTTGGCGCGCGGCTGTGCGCCGGGCGGCGGCTTCCTCCATTTGAGATTCCACCGATTTGCTTTCCCAGCCGCGGGACATGTCCTTAGTATGGGCATTTTTTAGGCCGCCGGATTTTATCCGGGTATTATTGACACCCTGTATTTTATCCGGGTAAAATCGGGTTGTGGAAAGTTCAACGTATACCGCCTTCCTGGGCTGGAAGCGCGTGGCGTCCGGTCCGCTGGAAGCGGTTTTGCGCCAAATCAAACAAATCAAACGCCCTGGCGACGAAACGCTGCTGATTTTTGAAGACCAGACCGGCAAGCAGGTGGACTTCGATCTGCGCGGCTCGATCGACGATGTTCTGGCCCGGGTGGCGCCGCAATCGGCCCGGAGCGGGCCGGGGAGGCCGAAACTGGGCGTCGTTTCGCGGGAGATTTCTTTGCTGCCGCGGCACTGGGAGTATCTCGAAGCGCAGCCGCAGGGGGCATCGGCGGCGATCCGCCGTCTGGTGGATGCGGCGCGCAAGCAGGATTCCGGTGAATCGGAAATGCGCGCGAAGATCGACGCGGTGGGCCGGGTGATGAACGCGCTGGGCGGGAATCTGCGGGGATTTGAAGAGGCTTATCGCGCGCTCTACGCGCGGGATCGCAAGGGGCTGGAACGCTGGATTCAGGGGTGGCCGCCGGATCTGCGCGAGTATATTCTGGAGCGATAATCCAGAGCGCTCGCAGATCGAATTGCATGATAATAGCCCTATGTCATTTCGGGCTATTTGCGCTTCTGTGATCGCTGTGGCTGCGTTGCTGCCTGCGGCGAACGCGCAGACTTACTATCCGGACGAGCAGTGGCGGACGGCGACGCCGGAATCGCAGGGGCTCGATTCCGCGGCGCTGACGGATGCGATCCGGCAGATTCGCGCGAAGGGGCTGGGGATTCACAGCCTGCTCGTGATCCGGCATGGTTACGTTGTGGCGGATGCGAGCTTCTATCCGTATGACGGAAAGTCGCCGCACGATCTGGCGTCGGTCACGAAGACGATTACGTCGACGCTCACGGGCGTCGCAGTGGGGAGCGGCCTGCTGAAGCTCGATCAGCCGCTGCTTTCGTTCTTCCCGAAAGAAGCGCCGGCAAATCCGGATGAGAAGAAGCGTAGCATTACGGTCGGCAATGTGCTGCATATGGAATCCGGGCTCGATTGCGGATTTCTTCCCGGCGAGCAGGAACTGGAGCAGATGAAGCGATCGCCGAACTGGGTGCAGTTCGCGCTGTCGCTGCCGATGAAGTACGACCCCGGGACGCATCCTTCGTACTGCAGCCCCGGTTATCATCTGCTGGGTTCGATGATTGGCGCGGCGGCAAAGTCAACTGAGGAGGAGTTCGGGCGGAAGAATTTATTTGCGCCGCTCGGGATTCGCGACGTGGTTTGGGCCGTGGATCCGCAGGGGCGCAATCACGGATGGGGCGACAGCCATTTCTATCCGCGCGATGTGGCGAAGATCGGATATCTGTATCTGCACGGCGGGGCGTGGAAGGGGAAGCAGATCGTGCCGGCGGATTGGGTGAAGACGTCGATTACGCCGCCGCCGGGTGGACGCGGAGCGCCGGGCGGATACGGGATCGAATGGAACGCCACCAATGGGCCGAATGGTCCGCAGTATGGGGGCAACGGGCGCGGCGGGCAGATTCTGTGGGTGTGGCCGGATCTCGACATGATCGTGGTGAGCAATGCGGGCGGGAATGGCGGACAGCTCGGGCCGATGATTCGGGCGGCGGTGAAATCGGCCGAAGCGCTGCCTGCGAACGCCGCGGGCGATGCAGAGCTGAAGAAAGCGATCGCGGATGTTGTGCTGCCTCCGGCAGCGACGGCGGTGCCTGCGATGCCCGCGACGGCGGGTGCGATTTCGGGCAATGTTTACACGTTTCCGGTGAATCCTTCGCGGATCGACAGCCTGTCGCTGGTCTTCGGCGCTAACGGAACCGCGACGGCGAATATCAAATACTACGGCGAGCCGTACAGTTTTCCGATCGGCCTCGACGGCGTTTACAAGGTGGGGAAGTTCGGCCCGCTCGGATTGCCCGCGGGCGCTACGGGCAAGTGGACCTCGGATAACGATTTCCTGCTCGACCTGAATTTCATCGCCAACATCAATCACTACACGCTGGCGATTCACTTCACGCCGGAGAAGACGGTTGACGTCGCGGCGAGCGAGGCCTCGGGCCTGATTCGCAACGGACATCTGACGGGAACGCTGGCCGCGAAGTAGCCGATCAGCCGAGCGACGGCCAGCGCGGCGAGCGCTTTTCGAGGAAGGCGCTGACGCCTTCGCGAAAATCGTCGGACGCCATCATGCGGGAGCGGAGTTCATCATTGACCGCCGCGGCATCGCTCCAGGAAAGGCCGCGCGTGCGCGCCACATGCTCCAGGCCGGCCGCCATCGCGACCGCACTGAACGACGCAATCTGGCTGGCGATCTCGAGCGCGCGGCTTTTTGGATCTTCCGCGATTTCGGTGGCGAGGCCGGCGCGGAGTGCTTCTTCGACGTTCATCATGCGGCCGGTGATGCTGAGCTCCGTGGTGCGGCGCTCGCCGATGGCTCGCTCGACGGCGCGAAAAATCACGGCTGGCCACAATCCGAGGCGAATTTCCGTGAGCGCAAAGCGGGCGTCATTGCCTGCGATCACGATGTGTGCATTCGCGGCCACTCCCATTCCCGCTGCAAGCGCCGGTCCCTGAACGGCGGCGATAATTGGCTTTCGCGCGCGGTCAATCACGGTGAACAGGCGGTCGTGGAGCGCCATCAGTTCTTTCTGATCGGCGGCGAGGACCTCGGCGAGATCCATACCGGCGCAGAATGCCGGGCCGTTTCCGCAGAGCAGGATCGCGCCCACTTTCGGATCGGCTTCGGCGCGATCGAATGCGGCGAGCAGCTCCCGGCAGACCGCCATATTCAGGGCGTTCCGTTTTTCTGGGCGGTTCAACGTTACCTGAAACACGCGACCAACGGCTGTTGTTTCGATCACAGGACCTCCAGCGGCAATGCATCGCCGCGCGGGCGCTGCATCGCGACATCCAGCGCGAGAGCGAGCACGGTGCGGGTGTCTTTCGGATCAATCACGGCGTCGCAGTGGCCGCGCGCGGCGGCGTATTTGGCATCGAGCCAGCGCTCGTAGTCGGCGCGGGTGCGCGCGATCGATTCTTTCAGTTCTTCCGGAATGCCGCTTCCCTGCTTCTCCACTTTCGCGAGTTCCGCCGCGTACAAGGCCTGCACCGCGGAATCGCCTTCCATGACGCCGATGCGCGCCGTCGGCCAGCTGAAGGTGAAGTTCGGGTCGAAGCCCTGTCCGGCCATCGCGTAATAGCCCGCGCCCGACGCGTGATTGATGGTGAGAACGATGCGGGGAACGGTGGCGCACGACATCGTCTCCACCATCTCGGCACCGGCGCGAATGATGCCCGCTGTTTCGGCTTCCTGGCCAACCATGAAACCGGAAACATCCTGCACGTAGAGAATCGGCGTCCCTTCGCGCTGGGCGAGCTCGACAAAATAAGCGACCTTGCGCGCGGTTTCCGTGTAGATGATGCCGCCGATACGCGGCTTCAGAAACCCGCGGCGGTTGGCGATGACGGCGACGGGACGTCCGGCGATGCGCGCGGCGGCGCAGAGCATTTCGGGCGCGTAGTCGGCCTGGAATTCGCTGAAGCCCGCGTCGAGCAGCAGGCGGAGCACGTCTTCCATGTTGTAGGGGAGGCGATGATCGGCCGGCAGGATGCTGTAGATGTCATCCGAAACAGGTGAGACGGCGTGCGAGAGAGGCTTCGGCTCCGGCATCTCGCGAAAGCGCGCGCGAATCATGTCGAGGCACGCGGCGTCGTCCTTCGCGAGGTAATGCGCAACGCCGCTGGACGCCGTGTGGAGACGCGCGCCGCCGAGATGTTCCTGATCGATCGATTGGCCTGTCGCGCCCTTCACCAGATTTGGACCGCCCAGCCCCATGAAGCTGGTGCCTTCGACCATGATGATGACGTCGCTCAGCGCGGGCAGATAAGCGCCGCCTGCGATGCACGGGCCCATCACAGCTGCAATCTGCGGAATCCGCAGCCTGCGGCGCATCAGGGAGTTGTAGAAGAAGATGCGGCCGGCGCCGTACTGGCCGGGAAAGATGCCGTCCTGAAAGGGCAGATTCACGCCCGCCGAATCGACCAGGTAGACGATGGGCGTGCGGTTGCGCATCGCGATTTCCTGCGCGCGCAGGATCTTGGTGATCGTCTCCGGCCACCACGCGCCCGCTTTGACGGTAGCGTCGTTTGCGACGACAACGGCGGGGCGTCCCTCGATGTAGCCGATGCCGGTGACGACGCCCGCCGCGGGGGCCTGGCCTTCGTAGCGGTCATACGCGATCAGCAGTCCGATTTCCTGAAAAGGAGCGCCGGCATCGAAGAGCCGCGTGATCCGTTCGCGGGCGGTCAGTTTTCCGGCCTGATGCTGCTTTGCAGCGCGCTGCGGTCCGCCGCCTTCCCGAATTCGATCTTCCAGATGACGAAGCGTTTCCACGAGATTCCGCATGTGGACGCCTCTCGCGACACTGTCGCGCCCGCCGGATTGCTCTGCCATCGCTGATTTAGTGTAACGGCTGCCGATACGCAGTTTTCGGCCCCATGTTATAGAATGACCGTTTCAGGAGAGACGAATGAAACCACTCATCACTGCGATTATTGCGGTTGCGGCGGCGTGCGGAATGCTTGCCGCGGCGGACGATGCTCTGCAGACCAACAGCGACGCGCTCCGTGCGGCTGTGGAAGGCAAGAAGGGCGCGGCGGAAATCAAGAAGCTGGCGACCACGGTATTGAACGAAGCGAAGAAGGCGGAGGGTCCGGCGCCGGCCGATGCCGATAAGGACAACTGGGCGGCGCGCCAGAAGTACGCCGAGGGAGTCGCGGAATATGCGGAGTACGCGCTCTATGCGGCTTCGGTGGGCGCGCCTTCGGCGACCGCGATCGACATGATCACGACGCTCGAGACGCTGGCGCCGAAGAGCAAGTATCTGACGCAGGATGCGTACCTGGTTGTCGCGAACGCGGCCCTGACTGCGCAGGAAGCGGACCGCGCCATGGCATTCGCGAGAAAATCACTTACGGCGCCGAAGGGCGCTAACGCCGCGAAAGCTGACACGAACGCGCACTACATCATCGGAATCGCGGCGGCCAACAAGAAGGACAATGCGACAGCCGCGAAAGAGCTGCGCGACGCGCTTCCCGGTCTGAAGGGTACGCCCTCCATGGAAGGGCCGGCGCTTTACTTCCTCGGCGAAGCGACTTATGCGATCGGCCGCCAGCAGATGGACCGCGCAGGGGCGGACCAGGGGATTAAATACATGCTGCAGGCCGCGCTGATCAGCGGGCCGTATCAATCCGCTGCCGCCGGCGAAGCGCGGCGCATGAAGACGGAGATGGGCGAGAAGTAGACCGGTTTCCGCAGAGAGAAAGAAAGGCCCGGACGCAGCGAATGCGTCCGGGCCTTTTTCGTTACTTCACTGAGCCGGCGTTTTCGAGAACGTAATGATCGCCCGACCGGGTGAACGTCACGCTCGGTTTGCTGAGCTCAGCGGGATCGGCCAGAAGCACCGCCCGCGGAACGAAGACGGCTCTCTTCTCGCCGCGGATCAGAAGGACTCCGGGGCTTGGCTCGGTGATCCGGTAATCCCCCGCCGGGAGAGTCGTTGTGCCGGCTTTAAACGCGAAGGGGACTTTGACGTCGAGTACTTCCTGCATGGCGAACGCCGACACCGTAAAAACGGCGAAGGTAATCAGGGTGTAAATGGCTTTTTTCATCGGTTTGGTTTCCTTTCGATTCGATTGTTGTTAGTGGAGACACACGTCCGCCGACATATGCGGGGCACATGCACCAGGAGCTGCCAACGTGGGAGTGAAACTATCCCCTCGATCTGAGGATTGGTATGGATCGACGAAGAAACAAACTGCTGCGGCGCGGTTCAGGCAATTTCAACTCGCCCGGATCGCTTACAACTCCAGCCTAACGTGAACCGGCGGCGAAACCAAATTCATAATTTCAATGCGGCCTATATTGCTGCATTGCAGGAATTTACGGCTTCCTGACGGGTTTCGCTGGATGAGCCGCGCGGCCGGGTGTGAATTACTGAACCCGCCAGGGCGAAACCTCAGGCCATTTCTGCAGATTCTCGCGGGCCCACGCGGCGTCCTTGTCCTTGTGGCACCAGGTGCATGAATTGGGTTCGCCGAATTGCTCGGTGAGCTCGGGCGTTGCGATCCGGAAGGTGTGCGAGCGGACGTTCACATCCGCAATCTCATTTGCGACCTTCGGCATGTGGCACGCCACGCACTGCGCGCCGGCTGAATTCGCGGGGTGATGGGTGTGCGCGACAACATCCATTGCCGGTCCATTCGGCGTATGCTCGTTGTGGCAGGTGAGGCAGAGCGATTCGGCCGGCTTGATCAGGTCGGCATTGTTCTGTGTGCCGTGCACGTTGTGGCAATCGAAGCACGTGATGCCGCGCTTGTACATCTGGCTCTGCACGAAATCATTGCCCTGCATGCGATTTTTGATCGCCGTGCCATCGGCATAGTGCGTAAACGTTTTCTCGCCCAGCTTGTGTTCTTCGAATTTCCAGTAGTCCGCGAGGCGATCGCCGGCCACATAACCGACCGGCCAGTCGAACGTGCGGCCGTTGATGGGATTCTTCAGCGGGCGGCCTTCGGAGTGGCACTGCATGCACACGTCATTCGCGCGAACATGATCGAGCCGGGCCGGATTCACGATGTTCGCGCGCGAGGGCGCCTTCACGTGATCGCTGCCCGGGCCATGGCACTTCTCACAGCCGACGTTCCATTCCACTGGCTGATGCGTGTTGAGGTCGTATCCAACTGAATGACAGCCGTCGCACAGCGGACCGGTGGGGCGCTGCGCCATATCGGCGGGATAGACGTTCGTCCACCAGTCGGTGCCCGGCGCCGGATTGAATGCGCGCCAGACGCCGTGCGTGACATCCCACTGTGCGGGATACATGAAGTAGTCGTTGCCGCGCTTGTAGAAATAGCGCTGCTTCCACTTGCTTCCATACATGAAGGCGACATCCGAAAGTTTGAACGTGACGAGCGGATTCGGCTTCGAGAAATCGCCGAGGACGCCCTCCGGATGCACCTTCGGATCGCGCACGAT
>CAZPZE010000459.1:0-2338 GCA_964590625.1 uncultured Solibacteraceae bacterium | reverse complement strand
ACACCCACTGGAGCTGCAGGTTCCTCACGTTCGCCGGCGTAATCTGCGCGAGCGGACTGTGGCTCCACGCCTGATAGTTGCGCCGGATCATGAGCCAGTCGCCGGAATCGGGATGGCGCAGCATCTCTTCCGTCACGGGCGTGTAATTCTTCACGGTGCCGGTGATCGTGAGCCCGCGCGCGGGGCCCACGCCGCCGCGTCCGAACCGCCCACGCCCACCAGTCGTGCTCGCTGGAAGAACCGGCGGCCCGGACCGCACCGCAACACTGCGCGGCGTGAACGTCGCGGTCGAAGTCAGCGACTGATTCCCCGCCACCGCGCCGTTCGCCTGCAGAAGGAATGCCGTCACGTTGAGGTAATCGGCGTCCGAAAGACTCCCGCCCGCAAGCGGCGGCATTGCGGCCTGAATAAACGCGAGCAGCTCGTGAACCGGACGATTGCCCCACATCGCCATGAACTGTGTGCCGGCCAGTTGCGGCGCTTCGCCGCGGCCTTCAAGCCCCGGCATATGGCAGCTCGAACAGCTCGCGTCATAAACCACGCGGCCCGCCGAAGACTGCGCCGCGGTGAACGCGCCCGCGCCCGCAGGTTGCTGCGCGGTCACGATCCACAATCCTCCCGCTACCAGCGGGCCTAAAGCAGCAAAGCGCACGAACCGCGTCACGGCAGCAGCCACCCCCACAGATTTCCATCCGGCGCCTTCTCGCTCGCGATTTCGATATAGAAGCGCCCCTTGCGCAAACTCTCCACCTGATCGGCGCTGAGATCCATGGAACCCGTGACGTTCCCCGCAGCGGCATGATCCACGGTCAGCTCGAAGATCACAGGCCCGCGCACGCCCGTCGCGGATCCACGATGCATCTGCGCCTTCGTTGCGGGTGAAAGCAGCCCTTCGAAGGCGCCCTTGATCGTCAGCTTGTTGCCCACCAGCGTCGCCGTCGCCGATCCCGACCCCGCGATATTCACCTTCATCGCCGCGTCCATCGCGACAGGCGTGATCCGCACTTTATAGACTTCGGGCTTTTGAGCAGCGCAGATCAACGCCAGCAGCAGAGCAATACCGATCCCTCGGGGTCCGGCCATTGCAAGATGATATAACGCGCCCCGGAACTACGGGATCGGAAGCTTCGCCGTCTCGATCACGTGCCCGGTCACGCTGGTCAACGCAAGCTGCCACGCACCGCCGGATTTCGTGAGCGCGGTGTAACCGAATTCATGCGCATCCTGCGCGGAAAGCAGCGTCGCGCCTTTCAGCTGGATCCCCGCCAGCCTCGCTGGAATCTGCATTCCCATCTGCGTTCCTCCATCCCCCGCCACCAGCTGCGGCGGACGCCTCTGATCGAACGTCAGCAGTTCGAACAAATGCGTGTGGCCGGAAAGGATGAAGTCGATTCCCGCCGGCGGCTTCGTCTCCCATGCTTTGGTCACGTTGCTCGATGTCTCTTTCGGCGGATCCGTCGGCTTCGCGCCCGACCCAAGTCCCCAGATCGGATGATGCTCTACGAACCATGCATGTTTGGCATGCAGATGCGCCAGCTCGGCAGCATAGCGTTGCTCGCCTTCCGGCCCGGCATCGCGGCTGGCCGACGCAGCCGCCGAATCGAACATCACCAGCTCGAACGAGCCGAGCTTCACCAGATACGGCGGGCTGTATGGATCGCATGCGGCGTGAAACGCCCGTGGATCGAGATAGTAAAACCAGCCCCGCCACGCGCGCTGGCAGTCTTCATGATTGCCGCGCACCGGAGCCCACGGCGCCGCAGCCAGCAGCGGCGCGGCCGGCTCGAAGAAATCAGCCTTCCACGCTTCCCAGTTGTCGCCGATCGGAGTGCCGCCGCATTTCGCCTGCTGGTCCGGCGGGCATGGCGATTCGCGATACAGATAATCCCCCACGTGAATCACCAGATCCGGCTTTGACTCCGCCGCCTTCTCCGCCACGCGATGGAACGGCCACTTCTCCGGATCGTTGCAGTCCTGCACGGCAGCCCCTTTGATCCGGCAGCCCGTGTCCCCGATGACGACAATATGTGACGGATCGGCATGCGGCAGCGCCAGATCTTTTCCGTTCACTGAAGCGGATTTCGCGGAGAACGGCATCTTCCACTCGCAGGCCGGCCGCAAACCATCGGGCACTGGCAGCCGCACGCGCATGCGATGCTGCGCGCCATCCACCGTAATCGCGGGACAATCGCTCTGAGCATTCACCACCACGCGCGCCACCGAGCCGCCGTCGCCGGCCTCCACCCAAACGGGGGTCAGCAGTTGCGGCCACGCGGAACCCGCGCACACCATCAGCAGTAACAAGAGCCGTCGCACAGAAATGGCCATAACGTTCCAC
>CAZPZE010000458.1:0-14407 GCA_964590625.1 uncultured Solibacteraceae bacterium | reverse complement strand
GTGGCATTGCCCGTAACGCCGGGCAGGCCGGTGGTGTCGGGTGTCGTGAAGCCGGTGGTTGTGGTCGTCGAAGTGGTCGCGGTCGAGTTTGTCGAGGGCGGGGTTGTGATGCTGGCGCGGGGCGCGAAATAAGCGTTGGTGTTGATGCCGTTCAGGCCCATGCCGAATTGCCGGCTGTACGTACTGCTGACCTGCATCACCATCACGTCCACCACAACCTCGCTGCGCGGCTTATCGAGGTCGGCGATTTCCTTTTCGACCAGCGCCATGGTGTCGGCGTCGCATCGCACCACGAGCGCATTCTGCGCCGTATAGTTAAACACCTTCTGGATATCGAACACCGTTCGCAGCACGGTCAGCATTTCCTGAATTTCCTGCGGAGTGGTGGGGTTCTTGAGATAGAACACCTTCACTACCTGTTCGGTGTAGGCCTGACGGTTATTGCGATTGTCGACGCTGACGAAAATCGTATTCTCATCGCGCGCCTGCCAGAACGACTTCGTGATCAGGCAAAGCTGGTCGAGCGCGGATTCGACGGTTGTATGCACCAGATCGATCGAGACGGGCTGCGTGATGGTCTGCTGGGTGTTGTAGTCGGGATCAAACAGAACATTGATCCCCGCCAGCTTTCCCAGCGTCTCAAACAGCGTACGCGGCCGATTCTGCATCTTCAGATCGATCGGCTCGGGGTTCATCGGCTTGAGAAACGGGACCGACTGCAGGGCGTCTGTGCGCGCCTCCTGTTGTTTGCGGGCGAGATCGGCCGGCGTCAGCGAGTTTTCGTTGGGAGTCGTGGTGGCCTTGCCGCCTTTTGCGCGGTCGATCATTTCCTGCGTGCGGCGGACTTCCTGGGCAGCGATATCGGACGACGGATCGGCATCGTAAGCCTTCTGAAATTCCACGAGGGACTCAGCCAGTTTTCCGGCGTCGCGCAGCTTTCGGCCGGCGGTCAGATGCTGTACTCCGAGCTCGAATTTGATCCGATGAAGCTGGAGGATGTAGGCCGGGTCGGCCGGGTCGGTATCAAGCGCCTGGGATGTCAGATCGAGCGCTTTTTGCAGATTTCCCCTGGTCTCTTCGACGCGGGCCTGGTTTCGAAGCTTGTCTCCCTTGCGCGTGCCCGCCTGAAGCCTCGCAGGCGGAAGAATCATGAATGCGGCCAGCACAACAGCCGCCAACTGCCTGAAAAAATTCATCTTATCGGCGTAAATCTCCGTTCTGGCCTGCGCGTCCCCGTTTGAAGGCGATATCATTGAAGAAGTTCCGTTTCATGCTCCGGAAACCCTTTCCGGTCCATGGCCTGACGAAGAGTTTGACGCGTAACCGCCCGCTGGCGTTGAGAAGAAAGATTGGCGACCAAATTCGACCCCTCGAAAACCCTCAGCGATAACCGTCAGGCAGGACACAATTTCTTCCTGCTCGACCGCTATGAGGCCGGCATTGCCCTGACCGGCACGGAGGTGAAGGCGGCAAAGGCAGGCAAAGTGCAGCTACGCGATGCCTACGCCTCGGTGGAAAAGGGCGAAGCCTGGCTGCTGAATGCTCATATCAGCGAGTACAGCCACGGAAACCGGTTCAACCATCCGCCGAATCGGCCGCGTAAGCTGTTGTTGCATCGGCGTGAAATCGAAAAGCTGGCATCGGAGACCCGAGAGAAAGGCCTGTCGGTGGTGCCGACGCGGCTCTACATGAAAAACGGCAGGATAAAATGCGAGATAGCCGTTGCCCGGGGCAAAAAATTCCACGACAAGCGCGAAGCCGAACGGGAGCGCAGCGACCGCGAGGAAGCCCGCGAAGCAATCCGGAACAGCAAAGCAGGTTATTAGGGGGAGTCTGGACGTATGAAGCTGAAACTCGCGGGGCCGGATCGCTCCAGCCTGGAATGTGATGCTCTGATCCTGCTGGAATTCGAAGGCGCTGCCCGCACAGACTTGCCGGCGGCGACGGCGGCCTTCCGCGAGTCCGGCGAGATCACCGGAAAATTCCTGGAACTCACGCTTCTGCACGACCTTACCGGTTTCAAAGCGCGCCGGGTGCTGCTGGCGGGCGCGGGCAAACGCGACAAGCTGGAGACCGCGACCTTCTGGAAACTGGCCGCGGCTGCGGCTCGCCACCTCAAGGGCAAAGGCGTCAAAAGTGTCGGGATCGCGCTCGAATCCGGCTTCGACTCTCCAGAGTACGTCTCGGCTGCCGCTCAAGCGTTCATTGAGGGCGTGTGGGAACCGGACCTGCTGAAGACCGCTGCCGATAAAGACGGGTCACGCACGATCGATGAGCTGACGATTTCCGCCGGCGGAGACACCTCCGCCCTCCAGGCCGCGCTCGCGGCTGGGCAGGCGATTGGAGAAGCCGCCAATCTGACGCGCGATATCTCAGTGGAGCCGCCAAATGTGCTGACGCCGCGCGCGCTGGCGGATCGTGCCCGCGCCATGGCTGCAGCCAACGGGCTTTCCTGCGATGTGCTCGATACAGACCGGATGCGGCAACTCGGCATGGGCGCGCTTCTGGGTGTGGCTCAGGGAAGCGCCGAGCCGGGCGCGCTCGTGATTATCGAGTACAAGCCGGAAAAGGCCGTGGCCTCCTCCACCAAACTGGCTCTGATCGGCAAGGGCGTCACATTCGATACAGGCGGCATCTCGATCAAACCTTCCGCCGACATGGAAAAGATGAAGTACGACATGTGCGGTGCGGCCGCGGTCATCGGCGCGATGCAGGCGATCGCGCGGCTGAAGCCGTCCATTCCGGTGATGGGCATCATCCCCACGGTCGAGAACATGCCGGGCGGGAAGGCGCAGCGGCCGGGCGATATCGTCAAGTCGCTTTCCGGCAAGACCATCGAAATTCTGAATACGGATGCGGAAGGCCGCCTGATTCTGGCGGACGCGATCACGTACGCGAAACAGCTCGGCGCCACCCACCTGGTGGATGCCGCGACGCTCACTGGCGCGATAGTAGTGGCGCTCGGGCATCACTTCTCCGGCGTCTTCACAAACAACGACGAATTCCTCGCGCGCTGGGATGAAGCGGCGAAGAAATCCGGCGAAAAAATGTGGCACATGCCGGTCAATGATCAGTACCGTGAGCAGCTCAAGACCGTTTATGCGGACGTCGGCAACATCGGCGGCCGCGACGGTGGAGCGTGCACGGCGGCGGCATTCCTGCGGGAGTTCGTGGAAGACACGCCGTGGATTCACGTGGACATCGCGGGCACAGCATGGCTCGACGATTCCAAACCCTGGATGCCCAAAGGTCCCACGGGGATTCCCATCGCTACCTTTACCCAGCTCGCGCTGGACTGGAAGTAAAGATTTTCAACTGGCAGTAAACCTGCTGCCTCACTCACCGCAAAGGCGCTTGCGGACTTGCGAATTCGTCCGCAGACTGACAAAATGGCCTCACCATGCAACTGAGCGTGCTCGGAATCATACTGGCCGGCGGTAAGGGCACCAGACTTTATCCATTGACGAAGGAACGCGCGAAGCCCGCGGTTCCATTTGGAGGCAAATACCGGATCGTCGATTTTGTGCTGAGCAATTTCGTGAATTCCGGGATCATGTCGATCTACGTTCTGACGCAGTTCCGCAGCCAGAGCCTGCTGCAGCATCTGAGCGAAGGCTGGCAGATGGGCGGACTGCAGAAGAACCAGTTCATCATTCCGGTGCCGGCGCAGATGCGCTCGCGCAACGAGACCTGGTACCAGGGAACGTCCGACGCGATTCATCAGAACATGAATCTGATCGAACAGGCGGCGCCCGATGTAGTAGCGATCTTCGGGGCGGACCACATCTACCGCATGAACATCGGGCACATGATCGATTTCCACATCAGGATGAACGCGGTATGCACGGTGGCGGCGATCCCGACGGAAAAGCAGTTTGCGAGCGAGTTCGGCGTGATTGAAACCGACAATGAAAACCGCATCCACGCGTTTCATGAAAAGAAGCCGGACGCCCCGACGATTCCCGGCCGTCCCGAGCATGTTTTCGCGTCGATGGGGAATTACATTTTCGACACGAAGGCGCTGCTCGATATGCTGCACGCGGATGCGGCGGATCCTTCGAGCTCACACGATTTCGGCAAGGACATTCTGCCGGGGATGACCTCGCGCGGCGAGGCCATTTACGCTTACGATTTTCAGACCAACCGGATCCCCGGCGAGCCCGCGAATCAGCCGATCTACTGGCGGGACGTGGGAACGCTCGACGCTTACTGGGAAGCCAATATGGATCTGCGGGCGGTGAATCCGGCGCTGAATCTCTATAACCGGCGCTGGCCGCTGCGTTCCGGCAGTTTCCCGGATCCTCCGGCGAAGTTTGCGTTCGACGAAGACGGCCGGTGCGGCGAAGCGCTCGATTCGGTCGTCTCGGGCGGATGCATTCTTTCGGGCGGACGCGTGAAGGGCTCGGTATTGAGCCGCGGCGTGCGCGTGCACACCGGGGCGTATGTGGAAGACAGCGTCCTGATGGACAACGTGGATATCGGGCGGCACGCGAAAGTGAAACGCGCGATTCTCGACAAGAACGTCCACGTGGCGCCGGGCGATACGATCGGGTTCGATGCGGAGCGCGACCGCGCGCGGGGCTTCACGGTGACCGCCAGTGGAATTACGGTCGTGGAAGGTGTACGATCCCGGGTGGAGATTTCGCGTCTCCTGGTTTAGTTTGCAGAGTTTAACCCGCAGATGCGCACCCATACGACGACATTGCTCCTGACTGGATTACTCTGCGCCGGAACTGTATTCGGCGCGCAGGGCGATTCCGTGCCGCTGTGGGAGAAGGGCGCGCCCGGATCGGAAGCCTTTGCCGGTAAACCGGAAGTGGTAACGCCCGCGCGGCCCGGCGATTCGCGGCGCGTTTCGAGCATTCACAACCCTTCACTGCTGGTCTATCTGCCGCCGAAAGAGAAGGCCACGGGCGCGGCCATGATTGTGGCCCCGGGCGGGGCGCATCAGTTTCTCTCGATCGATACCGAGGGGATCAACGTTGCCGAGTGGCTGAATTCGATTGGCGTGGCGGCGTTCGTCCTGAAATACCGGTTGGCGCGCGAGGCAGGCTCTCCGTATCAGGTGGAAGTGCATCCATTCGCCGATGCGCAGCGGGCGATTCGATTGATCCGGGCGCGGGCGGCGGAATGGGGCGTGGATACGAATCGCGTCGGGATCATGGGATTCTCGGCGGGCGGCGAAGTGGCGCTGATGGCGTCAACGCGATTTGATGCGGGCAATGCGTCCGCGGCCGATTCGATCGAGCGGCAGAGCTCCCGGCCGAATTTCCAGGCTCTGATTTATCCCGGCATCCAGCCGGAGAAATTCACCGTTACGGCCGAGACGCCGCCGACGTTTCTGCTGGCGGCGGACAACGACAAGGGGCCGTCGACTGCGATTCCGACGCTGTATCTCGCGCTGAAAAAGGCGGGCGTACCGGCGGAGATCCACATCTACACCAGTGGCGGACATGGCTTCGGGCTGCGCACGCCGGATCCGCGGCCGAACGTCATCTACTCGACCTGGGTGCTGCGGCTTCAGGACTGGATGGCGGACGTCGGGATGTCACCTGCACGGATTTCAACAGACAAAGCGAAGAAGTAGAATAATCGGAGCCAATCCGATTATGAGACGCTTCATCCCGCTCGTTCTCTGCGCTTCGGCGCTCGCTCTCTACGGGCAGACGCCCGCGGTCACCTACACGCAGGGCCCTGATTCGTTTCCGCATCCCGATACCCCGAAGGGCACGGTGACGCGGTTTGTGCTGCCGCCTGGAAAGTTCTATCCGGGAGTTCCGCACAATTGCCAGGTCTATGTGCCGGCGCAGTATGACGCCTCAAAGCCGACGCCGTTCATGATTTTTCTGGATGGCGGCGGGTCGGCCAATGTGAACGGCAATGGCGTGAAAGCGCCGGTGGTTTTCGACAATCTGATCGCGAAGAAGGAAATTCCGCCGATGATCGGGATCTTCATCGATCCGGGGATTCTGCCAGCGGTCGACCCCGCGGCGCAACGGCGTTTTGAGCGCATTTACGAATACGATTCGATCAATGGACGCTTCGGTCAGTTTCTGATCGATGAGCTGATTCCGGAAGTGGCGAAGAAGTACAACCTCTCGAAGAATCCCGACGATCACGCGATTCAGGGCGCCAGCACGGGCGCGGTGGGGGCGTTCATGGCGGCCTGGAACCATCCCGATTATTTTCACCGCGTGATGAGCTTCATCGGAACGTTTGTGGCGATGAAGGGCGCGGATACGATGCTGGCGATCGTGCGGAAGTCCGAACCGAAGCCGATCCGGATCATCATGCAGGATGGGCGCAACGATCATCTTCAGCCGGATCAGCCGTTCGGTACGTTCTTCGCGGGAAGCTGGCCGATCAACAACGAAGTGCTCTATGAGAATCTGCGCTTCGCCGGTTACGACGTGAAGTATGAGCTCGGCGAGAGCGGTCATGACGGACGGCAGACGTCCGTGATTTTTCCCGACATGATGCGGTGGCTGTGGCGCGATTACGGCAAGCCGATCACGGCGCAGTTGCCGGCGGGGTATGGCAAACCGGGATGGGATCCGCGGGCGCAGGTTTTCGCGACCATCTCGATCGACAAGCCGTGGGAGCAGGTGGGCGCGGCGTACAAGTCGGCTGTGAGCCCGGCGGCGGATCAGGAGGGCAATGTTTACTTCGCGGACCCGGCGTCGAATGTGATTTACAAATCCGACGCTGACGGCAAGGTGACGGTTTTCAAAAACAACACGGCGGGCGCGAAGGCGCTGCATGTGGGCGCGGATGGCCGGCTGTATGCATCGCAGCCTGCGCAAAAGCGCGTGGTGTCGTGGGGGCCTTCGGGCGATATGAAGGTTCTCGCGCAGAACGTGTCGGCCGATGATCTGGCGCCGACCGCGAAAGGAACCGTGTATTACGTCGACAGCGCGCACAAGTCGGTGGGGCTGATCGATAAGACCGGAAAATCGCGGGTGGTTTTCGAGGGGACGGAGATGCTGCTGCCAGCGACGCTGACGCTTTCGCCGGATCAGGCGATGGTCGCAGTGGGTGATTCGCAGAACAAGTTCAGCTGGTCGCTGCAGATTGCGGCGGACGGTTCGCTGATCAATGGCGAGCCGTTCTATCGCGTCGATATGCCGGACATTTCGCCCTACAGCGGGGTTTCGAGTATCACGATGGATTCACAGGGCCAGGTGTTTTTCGCAACGGCGGTGGGGATCCAGCTTTGCGAAGCGAATGGACGCGCGGCGGCAATTCTCAGCAAGCCGGAGTTGGGGACCGTGACCGGCATCGCGTTCGGCGGCAAAGATCTGAGCTGGATCTATGCGACCGAAGACGGCAAGCTCTTCCGGCGGCCGTCACTGCGCAAGGGCATTGCGGCCTGGGTGGTTTCGAAGCCTCCGAATCCGCCGCTCTGAGGCGCGCTTAACCGTAGCTTTACATTTTGGGCGGCGGCGATCACAGAAGCTTTACGATCGTCTGCTGAACTGAGCTTGTGAAGAAAACCCTCGCTGTCCTTCTTGCTCTTGGATTGCCGATTCTGGCGCAACCGCCGGGCGGCCCGGGCGGCGGTCCGGGCCCAGGAGCCAGCGGCGATGGCATCTGGCGGCGCAACGCGTACTACGGTGAGTTTCTGACGTTCGATTCGTGTCTGGGGCACCAGCCGAATACAGGCCAGTATCACTATCACGTGAGCCCGACCTGCCTGCGCGCGGAGCTTGGCGACAATCTCGCGGTGGTTCGGACGGGCCGCACGGGCACGATCTACGCGGAGCAAACCGCGAATCTGCATCATTCGCCGATTCTCGGATGGGCGCTCGATGGCTATCCAATCTACGGGCCGTACGGATACTCGAATCCGAATGACGCGACGAGCCCGGTGCGGCGGATCGTCTCGAGTTACCGGCTGCGCGATATAACGGAACGCACTTCCCTGCCCGACTGGTCGCTGCCGAACCACACGGGTGTTTCGCAGAATCTGAGCGCCGCGCAGTATGGACCTCCGGTGAGCACGCAGTATCCGCTGGGGCGTTATCTCGAAGACTACGAGTACGTGGCGGGGCTGGGCGATCTCGATCAGTACAACGGACGGTTTGCCGTGACGCCGGAATTTCCGCAGGGGACGTACGCCTATTACACGACGATCGACAGCAAAGGCGTGCCCGCGTTTCCGTATATTTTTGGCGGGCAGTTTTACGGCACGGCCACCGGCAGTTTCCCAACCAGCGTAGCGGCGGCGACCACGGACTACTTCAATCACGGTTCGTACATCGGGAACTCGACTTCGCCGGAGCTGAACTCGTGGGCGACGAAGTATTCAAGCCAGAACGCGACGATCGTCAGTGGATTCGATCCTTCGGCGGGGCGGGTCACCACGTGGCCGGGAACGAATTCGCTCGGTGTGAACACATCGGGAGCGGTCACAACGCCGACGCTGGCTGAGACGCAGCGAATTCGCTACTCCGGGTCATCGACGTATGTGACGGCGAACGGGCTGGCCGGTTACGCGATGGGGCCGTGGTTCTCGGCTGACATGACGGCCGGCATCTTCTCGAACTTTCCCAGCGCGTCGAACGAGACGTTCGAGTTTCCGAATACGCCGGAGCCGGCGGACGATCACGAATCCACCCATGGCGGTCCGCAGGGGATGTGGGTGAATGGTGTGGCGGTGTTCAATTTCATCGATGGAGCATCGTGGTCGAACGCATCGCAGCGTGACGTGGGCGGCGGCAACGCGCCTTCGGTGCTGGCGGCGATTTCGTCATCGGCGTCTTTTGAGCAGGGACCGATTGCTCCGGGTTCGCTGGTGACGGCGACGCCGCTGTTCTTCACGACGCTTGCAACGTCAACGGAAACTGCGGCCACGGCGGCATGGCCCATCACGCTTGGCGGAGCGACAGTGTCGGTGACAGACTCGGCGGGAACCACGGCACAGGCACAGATCTCATACGCTTCGGCATCGCAGATCAATTTCCGGATGCCGGCAGGACTCGCTTCGGGCGCGGCGACCGTCGCAATTTCCGCGGACGGAACGACGGTGCCTTCGAAGATCAATATTCAGCCGATTTATCCGAATCTGTTCATGATCAATGCGAATGCGCTCGCGGCGGCAGGAGTGGTCCGGGCGCATGACGGGCAGGCGACGAACGAACAGGTCTATCAGGTTTCAAATGGCGCAGTGACCGCGCGACCAATTGCGCTCGACGGCGATTCGGTTTATCTCGTGCTCTACGGCAGCGGACTGGGCTCGGGTACTTCCGCGACAGCGTCGGTGGGCGGCGTGAATGCGACCGTCGCCTATGCGGGGCCGCAGGGGACATACGCGGGGCTCGATCAGTACAACGTTCTGATCCCGGCGTCGCTCGCGGGCAAGGGGAGCGTGGACGTCATCGTGACGGCTGGCGGCAAGCCTTCCAACCCCGTGAACGTCACGATTCAGTAGCGGCTTTGCGGCCGGGGGTAGTGATTGCGAACGATCGCGAGGCCGCCGAAAGTCAGGGCGAACGCGAAAACAAGCGTCACCAGATACGCGTCGCTGCCGCGTTGAATGATAGCGGCGCCGCCGAGTGAGCTCAGCATTCCGCCGCAGCGCCCGATCGCAGCCGAGCAGGCGATGCCGGTGGCGCGAATGCGCGCGGGATAGACGTGCGAGGCAAGCGCGAACATCGTGGTCTGGGCGGCGTTGACGAACAGACCATGAACGCCAAGGCCGGCGATCAGCAGCGAGCCGGGTATCCAGAGCAACACGAGTGCGCTCGCTGAACCGGCGAGGGCTGCCGTGAGCAGGGGACCTCGCGATCCGACGGCGGTCATGACTGCCACAATCATCAGCACGCCCAGCACGCCGCCGAAGTTGTACGAAGCGAGGCCGGCGCTGGCTGCGGCTACGTCAAGTCCGCGCGCGGTGAGCATGGCGGGAAGCCAGCTGAATACGAGATAGATTCCGCCGAGGCAGGAGAAGAACGCGAGCCACAGACCCACTGTGTCGCGGCGCAGTTCCGGGGCGAAGAGATCGCGGATGGCTCCTTTGCCTGCGGCGCGCGCCTGGTAGTGCGGTGATTCCGGCAGCACTGCGAGCAAAACGAGCGCGAAGACGAGCGGCGCGGCTCCGCCGATGATGTAAAGAGCATGCCAGCCGAGCGCCGGCAGGACGCGGCCTGCAATCACGCCAGCCAGCATTCCGCCGAGCGGCACGCAGACAATGGTGAGCGAAACGGCCATCGCGCGGCGGCGCAGCGGTGCGAATTCCGCCACCAGCGCGCTTGCGTTCGGGAGCGCGCCCCCGGCCCCAAGGCCCGCGAGTGTTCGAAGGATCGCGAGCTCAATCAGGTTGCCGCAGAACGCGGTCGCGAGCGTTGCCAGCGCGAAGATGCCGATGCAGCCGATCAGGGTGACGCGGCGTCCGAAGCGATCGCCGCACCATCCTGCGAACGGACTGCCGAGAGCCATGCCGGTGAGGCCCAGCGCGGCTACCGGCGCGAGCGCGGCGCGCGTCACGTGCCATTCCTTCATGATGGATGGAATGGCGAAGCCGAGGATCTGGATATCGAAGCCGTCGAAGATGACCCCGATCGCCGCGAGCAGCGTCAGCGCCTTGCGGTAGAGACTCCAGACGTCCGGATCGGCCTCCGGCGCGCGCTGCATTTGCGGATGCATGGCGGCGTTAGTTGAGCTTCTTCAGCCAGATGTTGCGAACTGAGACTTTCGTCGTGGCTTCGATTTCGATGCCGAAGTTGCCGGTCCAGTTGTTGGAGGATTCGGGATCATCGTCGACGAAGGCCGCCATGAGCTGGCCGTTCACGATGTGGAGGAATGTGCCGCCGCGCGCGATGATCGTGTATTCATTCCAGTCATTCATCTTCACCAGCTTGCCCAGTTCGGTGAGATCGCCGATGGTTCCCATCAGACGGCGCGCGCCCATGCCCGCGCCCTCCACCACCTGGCCGCGATAGGCTTCAATGCCCATCGGGGTGTTTTCGGAATAGACCTGGCCGGTGTAAATCTGCGAGGGCCAGAAGTCGGCCTGCGGACCGGTAAGCATCCAGTCGAGATTGACAGGGCCGAGGTTGGCCGCGACACCACGCCGCCAGGGAATGCCGCTGCGGCTGCGATATTGCAGGCCGCTGCCGCCGGTACCTTCGATCTTGATTTCGAATTTGAGATCGAAGTCGTGCGCCTCCACGGTGCGGTTCACGATGTAGGTGTTGCCGCTGGGATTGGTGGGCGTAGATTCGCCGATGATCGCTCCACCCTCCACGCGCCAGAATTTCGGATTGCCGTCCCAGCCCTTGAGACTGACGCCATCGAAGAGAGAGACGTAGCCGCGATGGTCCTGGAAATCCATGGGCTCGGGCTGGCTGAATCCGCCGGAGCCGAAGTTGCCGCCCATGGCCACAAGCGCGGTGATCTGCTCGGGATCGAGTTTGTTGGCGGATGCCTGAATCTTCGCCATGGCGGAGGATCGGGCGTTCGCGAGATTGAGCTCCGCGGCGGCCACAGCATCGACTTTCGCGGGGATAGTGGCGGGCGTGGTGAAAGAAGCGGCGGTCGCCTCGGCGCGAGCTTCGTTCAACGCGGTGACGAGCGGCGCGGTGTCGGTCGCCATCTGGTAAAGCGCCTTGCCCTGCGCTGCTGTGCTGTGCGGAATGGTGGTGGCGCCGACGGCGGGACCACGTCCGGCATTGCCTCCGCGTCCGGCATTACCGCCGCGGCCGGCGCCGGCTCGGCCCGCGCCACCTCGGCCAATCCCAACGTTGCCACCTGACGCAGCCAGCGCGGTCACCTGCTCGGGGCTGAACTTCTGAGGCGAATTCTGGATCTTCGCGAAGTCTTCCGAGCGCGCGCCGGCGAGCGCCTGTTCGGCGGCTTTCACCGCGTTCACTTTCGCCGGAATATTCGCGGGAGAAGTGAGGTATGTTTCGACGAGATCACGCCGCGCGGCAGTAAGCGATTGCGTGAGCGGCGCGAGTTCGGTGTTCATCTGCGCGATCGCCGCGGTTTGCTCTGGCGTGATATTGGGGATGCCGCCGCGTCCCTGTGCGAATAAAATCGCGGCGAGCGCGAGATAGAAAGGTCCAGCCACTACAACGCGTTTCAGCATAAAATCTTTGGCTCCGAGAGTGAAGTATATCCGGAAAACGTTTGTGAAATGCAAAAAAGCGGGACACCCCGAAGGAGTGTCCCGCTTTCCTGATGGCACGTTCGTCAGTAGGTGAAGCGAAGCGATAGCTGGATGCGTCGCGTACCCGTGACGCCGCCCGCACCGAGTCCCTGACCGGTGCTGATGGCGTTGAGGGATTGACCAAAGAACGGCGAGTTGAGGCTGCCCACCGGATTGGCCAGGTTCACGTGGTTGAAGATGTCGGTGACAGCAACCGTGAGGCCGACGTTGTAACGATGGGACGCTCCACCGCCGACCGTACCGAATCCGCCGCCGCGTCCTCCGCCGAAGCCGCCACGCGGACCACCGCCGCCACGTCCGCCACCACCGCCACGTCCGCCACCGCCAAACCCGCCGCCCGTAGCGGCGGCGACGTTGCGGTTCTCACCCCAGCCCCACATGCGGGTAAAGCGAATGTCGGCGTCCCACCGGGCGAAACCATTGACATAGTTCACCGGGATCGGGATGTAATTCGCTCCCGGCGCGGTATTGAATTTGCCGAATGGCGTGCAGACGATATTTCCGCCGCACGCAGCACCCGCGGGGGCGAATGCGGGACGGTCATTGTTGACGCCATCGTGGTTGTAGTCGAAGCCATCCGTGATGTTGAGCGGCACCGCAGAGTTGGCATTGAAACTCGGGGAGGCCGTCCAGCCGAACGGGAGACCGACCGTACCGATCAGGAAGACGCGGTTCGCAGGTATGCCGGCCCGGCCCCAGTCGAGAGCGGTGTTGTACTCGTCCATTGGGAACCCGTTCGAGTTCGTATGGTAGTTACTCCAGGCATAGTAGCCGTTCAGCGACACGTGGCTGTTGATGCGGCTGTTCGCGCTGGTGATGACCTGCAGCTCTTTGTAGTAGCCGGTGCTCTCGTAGAGGTAGAGGTTGCCGAGATCGGGAAACGGCAGAACGCCGTGGCTGTTGTTCACGGAGAGATCGACCGTTCCGGGCAGGGGTGCGTTGATCTGACGCTGTCGCAGATCGTGAACGCCGCGCGAATCCGTGACGTTCACGGTCAGAGTCGTGCGCCCGGGCAGATCCCGTTCCACGGACGCGGCATACTGATACATCGCCGATGCGCGGAGATTCTGGTAGACGTAATAGAGGTTCTGCGCGGTGGCCGAAACTCCCGAAAGAAGGGAGGACGGAGGCAGCGCGGGGCCACCCGGCGCGCCGTAATAGGACATCACCGAATTGAAAATGCCGGTATCCGATGACTGGTTCACCAGGAAATTCTGCTGACCGAAACCGTTATAGCGAATCGAGTTCAGGTAATCGCCGAGCGGGAAGCGGTCATAGAAGATGCCGGCTCCGCCGCGCAGTACGGTTTTGCTGGTCTTTCCTGCCTTGCCGCCGGGCGCCCAGGAAACCGCGAGGCGGGGAGCGAGATCCCAGGGATCCGAGATATTGGTCTGGATCTCATAGCGAAGACCACCGCTGAGGGTGAGGTTCGGGAGAACGCGCCAGTCATCCTGCGCGAACAGACCCGCATCGAACTGGTTCGCACCGAAGGTTGAAGGTCCGCTGTTCAGGCTGAAGGACGTCGGTCCGCAACCCGCCGCCAGGATTGAGCTCATCTCGTAGCCCTGAGCGAGCGCGAGCTGGGTGTACTGATAATTCTGAATGGAAGTAGGACTCGTGTTCAGCGCCGGAAGGTTCGGATCAAACGTGCCGTTGAAGCAAGGCATGCCCTGCCAGTTGTTCGGCGTAGTGAAGCCGAAGCTGCCGTTGTAGTTCGAAAGCGACCGGACGTCAGTCTGGTTCTCGCGGAAGCGGCCACCGAACTTCATGGTGTGCTTGCCCTGTGTGATCGTGTTCATTTCCTGGAACTCATACAGACGATTCCGGTTGAAATTGGCCTGTGAGTTACCGCCGTTGGTAAACGCGCCTCCCACGCTGATGGTGGGCCCGCCCGTGAACGCAGCATTCGAATTCGACCGGTTGTCATGCAACTGGAACATGATTTCGTTGACGGACTTCGTCCCGATCACCATGGTTTCCGTCGCCTGCACCGTGTTGTTTTTGCTGGTACCGAAGATTTCCTGGCTCGGAAGATTGAAGCCGCCTACGCCGCCGATATTCGACCCGCTGGCGTGCTGATAGCGCAGCACCAGAGTGTTGTTGTTGTTGATTGCGTAATCGATTCGCGGATTCACCGACCAGTTGGTGGAAGGAGTTGCGAATGTGGAATTGAACGAAATCGGCGAGAGTGTGGTTGGATCCAGAGTTTCAGCATTAATCAGCTGCGCCGTATTGAAG
>CAZPZE010000457.1:0-4352 GCA_964590625.1 uncultured Solibacteraceae bacterium | reverse complement strand
ACCATCCAGCGCAGCCGCTTGTGCAGCAGATCGCTGAATGAACCGTAGTCGCACACGGTTTCGATCGCGTAACGCAGCAGCACCACTTGATGACCCTTCTCGGCGATAAAGCGGCCCACCAGAAGATCATCCGCCGGCCGGTTCTCGAGAACCGCGTAGCCGCCGAATTCCGCCAGGCGCTCGCGCGTCGTCGCGATTGTGGGACCGAGCGCGAACTTCACGCCTTCGAGCTGCCAGTCCGTGAGGCATCCGGCGTAGAAATCGGACACCATGCCGATCGTCTGAATGCGATCCGTGAAAGTGGCAATTTCCGTGGGAACGTAGATGCACGTGGTCGCGCCGACTTTCGGATCGCGCAGCGGCGCAATCACTTCGCGCAGATAATCGGGCCGCACGCGCACATCGCTGTCGCTGATCACCACGTGTTCGTATTTCGCTTCGCTCACGAGGCGCGAGAGCTTCGCCGTCTTGTCATTGGTGGCGACACGGCCCGAACCATGAAGCACGCGGATGCTGCGCTCCGGAAACGCCGTTGTCAGCCGGTCGAGAAGAGAAAGCACCGCGCGATCGTCCGCGTCCACGCAAAACAGAATTTCGTATTCCGGATAATCGAGACGGCAGAAGCTGACGAGATTATCCCAGGCATCGGGATCGACGCCGCGAATCGGCTTCAGAATGCTGATCGGAGGAGTGAAGGAAGGCTCTAACGGAACTTTGGGCTGCCGGAAATACCGCCAGGAACTGTAAAGCGAGATCAAATAGTAGATGAACGGAATTGCGGCAAATGCGAGAAATATCCCGCGCCCTGAAAGCATATCTTCCCAGTTTAAGTAACGCGGAAATCCCTTCGCCGGTTACTACAGCAGTGACTGTTCTGATCAGTACATACAATGTTTTACTTTTATAAATTTTGATATAAACAACACATAAACTACTTACGTTTGTTTACTCAGGAACACAAATATTAAGCGAACAAATGATGCGATCTTAATCTTAGCGGCTGGCAGAGGAATCAGTGTCCGCTGAGAGAGGATGATTGGTGAGAAGAAGTTTTCCGCCGCTGCTCTTCACCAGAACCAGCGATTTCGGGTCCACCAGAGGCTGAATTCGCGGTTCGCTCTCGGCGCTGATCACCAGATAGCTGCGATCCGGCTTGTCCCACAGGGCCTGCCACTGCCTGTCATCGATAAAGACATCGGGCGCGCCGGGTGCATAGGATCCATACACGAGATTATTAAAGCGTCCGTTGAGTAACAGCGCGGTTCGATCCGTGTAGAAGAAGACGGACGAGAATTCGTAATAGTGATGATCGACGATCAGGCGTCCCGGCGGCGCCTGTTTGAGCGCTTCCGCCAGCGGTCTCGAAGAGAGATACGGATCGAACGCCGCCATCGCCACGCGCGCAGCCTGAAAGAAGAGAATCGACATCACCGCGATCGCGAAGAATGCGCGCTTCCCTGTGGCGCGCACCGTCCCCACCGCTCCCACGATGAACGCCGCCGCGGCCATCAGAAGCGGCAGCCGCAGATACGCGAATGAAGCAATCGTCAGATCCTCCATGTGCCCGAGCGAAAGCTTGTACGCGCCCGGATTTGCCGTGAGCGCCTGCGAAATATCACCCGGAGTTGGGAGATTTCGCGACAGTGCCCACAGCGTTATCACAGCGGCGCCCGCCAGCACGAAGATGCCGCAGAGCACCCGCGTTCCGTAGCGAATCCACTTCCCGCCCGCCGCCATCGCCGAGCCGAGCAGCAGCGCGAGCGCCGGATAACACGGCATCGAATAGTATTCCTGCGTCGTCGAAAAAGTGAAGAAGACCAGCAGGAAACCCGTCCAGCACACCGCAAGCAGCCGCGCCTTTCCCGCGCGATCCACAGGCCGGTAATTCAGCTTCAGAATCGCCGGAAGATAAGCGCTCCACGGGAACAGCCACAGCAGGTGGAACAACCAGAAATACAGGCGCGGCACCGTATCGTAGTCGCGCGGATACCGCATGTTCAGGAACCGCAGCAACTGCTCGTTGATGAAGTAGAACCAAAGGAAGCCGTGATATTCGCCCGGCGCGCTGCGCATGGTGAATTCGAAATACGGCGGATTGCGCAGCGTGGCGAGCACATGCCACGGCGCGGAAATCAAAAGCGCGACCCCAAGCCCGCTCCATACATGCAGCGACTTCCACACGCGCCGGTCCCTGAACTGGTGCGTGATGCCGAGATAGATCAGCGCTGCCGCCACCGGGAACACGACCCCGATCAGACTCTTCAGCAGCAGGCTGATCCCGATGCTGGCCCACATCAGGAACGCCCACCAGCCGGGCCGCCGCTCTTCGGGATCGATCGCGCGCAGAAAACCCCACATGCTGAGCGCGATACTGCCGGTCAGCATCACATCCGGAATCAGAATGCGGGTGAACAGCCAGAGCCCGAAGCACGTGGAAATACAGAGGCCCGCGTAAAGCGCGGCGCGGCGGCCGAACGCCCACATCGCAAATGCCGTCGTCAGCCACGTCAGAAACAGCGCCGCCAGAACGACCGGAATCCGCGCGACTACATCGGTCGCACCGAACAGACGGTAGCAGCCGGCGATCATCCAGTAGATCAGCGGCGACTTTTCCAGATACGCCACGCCATCGAGCCGCGCCGTCACCCAGTCGCCCGAACTCAGCATGTCGCGAGAAATCTGGGCCTGCACCGCGTCCACGTCATCCATCAGGGACGGCGGCGACACCATACATGCAGCGTAGACCGCGGCCGCCACCAGCAGCACGATCAGATAGACACGCAAATTTGACCCGCGCTCCAGGGCGTCAGGCTTATCCAAACTCAGCAACCCCCTTTTGGTCCCCGGCTTTCAGTGAGAAAGCGCAATTTCTAATCTAGCGCCTGGGTGCCCGCCGGGTGCAGAATATAGGGCATGGACCTGCGCGGTGCCGTCGTCGGGCTTGCGGCTGTTCTGCTGCTCGCGCCGGGCGTGTGCCGGGGGCAGTCCACGTTGCCTTCCGATCTGGCGCAGGGAAAGATCCTTGTCTCGCCCCGCGATTTCCCCGATCCACACTTCGCCAACAGCGTCATCCTGCTGGCCCGCTACAGCTATTCCGGCGCCCTCGGCCTCATGCTGCAGTACAAGAGCGATCTCAGTCTGAAAAAGGTGCCATCCCTGAAGAACGTGGGGAAACGAACCGATCCGGTCTTCATCGGAGGCCCCGTGGAACTGCCTTCGGTGATGATGCTCGAACGTTCGGACGCGGAACCTCCGAGCGGCCTGCTCGTCACGGATAAACTCTATCTTCTCGCCGCCGAGCCCGCGATCGTCGGGGCTCTCGCGGACAAGCCGGCCTCCGATCTCCGCATCTTCATCGGCTATTCCGGCTGGGCGCCGGGGCAGCTTGAGCGCGAAGTCCGCCACCATGGCTGGTACATTTTCGATTACGACGAAAGCCTGGTTTTTGACCCGCACCCCGAGACCCTCTGGGAGCGAATGGTGGAAAGAACGGGCCGCAGTATCGCCAGCCTCCACTAGCCGGAGACAGTCCCGTTCTAAGATCGTATTTATAGCATGTTTGGCTTTCAGGGCCCTGTTCGGCGCGCGGTCTTTGTGTCTGTGTGCGCCGGAATCGGCACGCTGGCGCTGGTCGCCGCGGCCGGAGTCACATTCAGTCAGGCGCATTCGTCGATCGCCGCGGACGTCGCGGATCTGCGCGGTGTCGCGTGCATGCAATCCGTGGAGCGCACGCGCTACGCCTCTCGCCTCCCCGCCGGTGCCAGCTGCGCGCAGATCATCGCGAACGCCAATAACGATCCGGGTTCGCCGGAATGGCGCAGCCGTCTTCGCATCAACGTGCTCGCGGGCGCTGACGGCGAACAGTTTTCGCTCACCGATCCGGGGCCGTTCGAAAAAACCGATATCGGCGGCATTCTCGCCGCTGCAACCAGCGGAAGCGGCGAGTTCAGCGCCTTTCTGACGAAGACGATTTCCGCGGATCCCTCCGTCTTCCAGCCGCGCGGCGCGCAGCAAACCAGCATTGGCCCGCTGACGGCCTTTGCCTTCACGCTGCCGCCCGCCGGCGGCGCATCGACGCGCGGCACCCTCTTCGTCACCTCCGATACCGGCGATCTCCGCCGCCTCGCGCTCGAAACCGAAAATACCGGCGATGCCTGCCTCGTTCGCTACACCACCGATTACGCGACGACGCGAATCGGCGAACGCTACGTGCTGGTGCCGCGCAACTCCACAATGGAAGCCTTCCTGAAAGACGGCACCGTTCACCGGAACACCAGCTATTTCTCCGGCTGCCGGCGTCCTGACGCGGCCGCGGCAGCCCCTGCGCCGAAAGCGGATCTTCCGCCGGTGCC
>CAZPZE010000456.1:0-3533 GCA_964590625.1 uncultured Solibacteraceae bacterium | reverse complement strand
TCTTTAATGCTGTGGTACCTCAACGGCCGCATCCTGATCCCGCGTCAGGAAGCTCTCGAATTGTCGCTGCCGCCGGAACTCCTTCACGCCGCCGATCGTGTACGCGCAGCCGCATGGGCCACACTCTTCACACTGGTGGAGGTCGCCGCGATCGTTGTGGGTTCGCGAAATCTTCAGAACTTCGATCCGGCCCTCGTGATCTATACGTTCGCGATTATTTTCGCCACCTGGGGCGTCGTCTATCACTACAACGTCTGGCTGGATAAGCCGCCCACGCGCATGTATTGGCGCCGCGGATGGGAACTCTTCCGGAAGGGCGGCATCGTCACGACCGGACTGAAGCTCATCCGGCTCACCGGCACGAACATCGTTGGACAAACATTCATCGCGCACCGTTCCCGAACGCGCTGGTGGATGCACCAGTGCATATTCTGGGGTTGCATACTCGCCGCAGCGATTACGTTTCCACTGGTTTTCGGATGTATCGGTTTTCGTTCTGACCCCAGCGATCAGTTGATTTACATTACCTATCTCTTCGGATTCCCCGCAGGCCGTTTCCATCTTCACACTCTGATCGCCGGACTGCTTTTTCATGGACTGGATATCGCGGCCATCCTGGTTCTTGCGGGCGTGGCCCTCTCCCTCTGGCGCAGGCTGCGCGACAAAGGTGCGCAGACGCTGCAGAGCTTCGCGATGGATTTCTTTCCCGTCATTCTGCTCTTTGCTATTTCGGTCACGGGGCTCGCGCTCACCGTCTCGCAGGAGTGGATGCGCGGAATAGCTTACAGCTTTCTGGCAATTCTTCACGCCATCACTGTGATTGCCGGCCTTATCTTTCTTCCCTTTGGAAAGTTCTTCCACATTTTTCAGAGACCGGCGCAGCTCGGCGTCAAACTTTATCAGGAGGCAGGGAAGCAGGACTCCGGCGCCGTCTGCCCGCGTTGTGGCGAGCGGTTTGCGTCCGAAATGCACATTCGGGATCTCAAAATTGTCCTGCCGCAGCTTGGATTCGACTACACGATCGCCGGCAGCGATTACACCTGGCAGAATCTTTGTCCTGCCTGTAAACGAAAGGCTCTGGCGTCGGCCCAGATCCGGCTGAAAACGGCCGGAGAAAGCGTGCATGGCTAAGATTCCGGGAACCATTGAGCAGATACAGGACCGTTTCGGCCCGCACCTCAACTACACGCCCGTGGGCGGCTGGAGTGAGGAAGCAACTTCTCCGGTCGACCGTCTTGTGAAGACGCACTGCTGTTTTTGCGGGCAGCAGTGCGGAATCCAGTTGAAGGTTCGGGACAATCACGTGATCGGCTTCGAGCCGTGGGAGGAGTTTCCCTTCAACCGCGGAAAGCTTTGCCCGAAGGGCGTGAAGCGCTACCTGCAGTCGAATCATCCCGACCGCCTTCTCGATCCCCTGCTCCGAACCGATAACGGTTTCGAGAAAACCACCTGGGACAACGCCCTCGATTTCACCGCGCGCCGCCTGCGCGAGGTGCAGGAACGCTACGGAAAAGATTCTGTCGCCGTATTTGGCGGAGCCTCGCTCACCACCGAGAAGGCCTACCTGATGGGCAAGTTTGCGCGCGTCGGTCTGGGAACGCGGCACATCGATTACAACGGACGGCTCTGCATGGTCTCGGCAGGGGTCGCGTACAAGCTCGCGTTCGATGTGGATCGAAGCCCCATCCCGTGGTCGGAAATCCCCAAAGCCCAGGTGCTGCTGGTGATCGGCGCGAACATCGGCGAGTGCGCTCCCATCACGACCGATTACATCTGGCGATGCCGCGACAACGGCGGCCGCCTCATCGTCGCAGACCCGCGGATGACGCCGATTTCGCGCAACGCCGACCTGTTCCTTCCGTTGCGTCCAGGTACGGATCTCGCGCTTCTGAACGCCATGCTGCACGTCGTCATTCGCGATCACCTGCAGGACGATGCGTTCATCGCGGAGCATACGAGCGGGTTTGATGCGGTCAAAGCATCGGTGGAGCGCTTCGATCCACGCACTGCCGCGGAGATGACCGGAGTTCCGCCCGACGCCATCGAAAAAGCCGCCCACTGGTTTGCGAAGGCCGAAAGAGCCATCGCCATGCATGCGCGTGGGCTGGAACACCACTCGAAAGGCGTCGAGAACTGTTCGGCGCTGATCAATCTGACGCTCGCCACTGGTCACATCGGCCGGGAAGGCTGCGGCTGCACGATGATCACCGGTCAGGGGAATGGACAGGGTGGCCGCGAGCATGGCCAGAAGTGCGATCAGCTCCCGGGACAGAGGTCGCTCCTCGACCCGAAAGCGCGCGCTCACGTCGCGGGCGTTTGGGGTATTTCGCCTGACGAGCTCCCCCAGCCCGGATACAGCGCCCAGGAGATCATGAACGCGATTCACGCGGGTGAAATCAAAGCGCTGTTTTCGATGTGCTTCAATCCCGCCGTTTCATTGCCGCAGGCCGATTTTACACGGGAAGCCCTGGAAAGACTCGAGTTCTTCGCCGTGACCGATTTCTTCCTCTCCGAAACCGCGCGCTACGCCGATGTGGTGCTTGCGGGCAGCCTTCAGGAAGAAGAGGAGGGCGTCACCTGCAGCGCGGAAGGCCGCGTGATCCACATTCAGCGCGCGACTGATCCGCCTGGCAACGCCCGCCGCGATTCAGACATCGTCTGCGATCTGGCCGGGCGCCTCGGCCGCGGCAGCTTCTTCCCGTTCCGCAATCCCCGCGAAATTTTCGACGAACTGCGCGAAGCCTCGCGCGGCGGCCACGCCGATTACGCCGGCATCACGTATGAAAAGATCGACCGCCAGATGGGCGTCTTCTGGCCCTGTCCCGATGAGGATCATCCCGGCACGCCGAATCTTCTGGAAGGCGGGGTTTCGTTCTATCCCGATGGCAAGTGCCGGTTTCAGGTCGCGGAGTGGCGCGAAAGCGGTGACCCTGTCGACGCGGAATTTCCGCTCTACCTCACCACGGGCCGCGTTGTCAGCCACTATCTCTCGGGCGCGCAGACCCGGCGCATCGGCGGGCTGGTCGATATCTATCCGGAGCCGCGCGTCGAAATCCATCCGCGCCTGGCGGAGGAGAAGGGAATTGCCGATAAAGACTGGGTGACCGTGACCACCCGGCGATCGCAGGTGACCCTGCAGGTCAGCGTGGTGAGAACGATTCGTCCGGATACGGTCTTCATCCCTTACCACTGGGCGGATCGGAAGAGCGCCAACCTTCTGACGCATCGAACGCTCGACCCGCGAAGCAAAATCCCGGAGTTCAAGGTGTCTGCCTGCAAGGTGAGCCGCGCCGCGGGTCCGCCCGCGACTGCTGAATCCCACATGAATGGAGCCGGAAGCTGATGTACGGTTACGAATTCTATCTGGATCCTTCGCGCTGCATCGGCTGTCAGTCCTGCGTGAAGGCCTGCGAAGAATGCGACACGCACCGCGGGCACTCGATGATTCATTTCGATTATCTGGACCGCTCGCAGACGATCGCCAGCGCCGCCTTTGTCTGCTGGCATTGTGAGGAACCGACCTGCGCGCAATC
>CAZPZE010000455.1:0-3169 GCA_964590625.1 uncultured Solibacteraceae bacterium | reverse complement strand
TTGGCGGCGAAAAGAGCGTTGCCGCCGCAGAAGGCGTGGGCGTTGGGGTCAGCGCCGTGGGCGAGGAGGGCCCTGACGAGTTCGAGGTCGCCAAGGCTGGAGGCGGTGTGCAGGGACGAATCCAGCCGGGGATTGGCGCCGCGATCGAGCAGCAGCATGGCGATTGCGCGGTGTCCGCATTCGATGGCGGTGTGGAGAGGACGCCGTCCGCTGGCGCGCGGGCGGGCGATCGATGTGGGATCTTCGTCGAGCACCGCGAGGATTCGCTCGCGATCGCCGAGGGCGGCGGCGATGGTGAGGTCGCAGGTTGCGCCGCGGTTGAGCAGGAGGCGGATCGTGTCGGTGTCGCGGCGGTTGAGAGCGAGGTCGATCGGTGCGAGATCGATGGGCGAACAGCCGCAGTTTGCGCCGCGGGCGACGCTGTGGATGGCGTTGATTTTGGCGCCGCGATCGAGGAGGAAGGCGATCGCGTTGCGGGCTGCGCCACGGACGGCGCGATGGAGTGGGGTGCCGCCCATTCGATCGCGGCGGTTGACGAGGAATGGATCGTCATCGAGGAAAGTACGGAGACGTGCGACGTCATTCGACTGCGCTGCTTCGTGGATGGGGTGGTCATCGAGCGGGGCGGCGCGTCCGCGTCGATCGCGGGCGTGTTCGAGGGTGCGGGCGATCTCTTCGTAACCGCGTTCACGCGCCATTTCGATGAGGCTGACGTCGTGGTAGCCGTTCCATTCGGGGTCGGCGCCGGCGGCGAGGAGGAGGCGGACGGCTTCGAGATGGCCGGCGCGGGCGGCGAAGTGGATTGGCTGCTCATAGTCGCCGGTGGCTTGGCCGAGTTCGGGGTTCTGATTGAGGAGCCGCTGGAGCGTGGCTGTATCGCCGATGGATGCGGCCGTGATCATCTGCCAGACGTCATCGCGGAATCCTGTGGGCTTTGTCATTTTTTATGCACGGCCAGTACCGTGACGCGGGACATCAGATGAATCTTACCGTCCAGGCCAACTCCCTCCACGGTCTTTCCCATCGGGAAACAACCCAGGTCGGGAGCATACCGGTTGGTGACCCGCAGGGCCCGGAAGGCAGGGGATATATCGGGAGGAGCCGGCTCTTCCGAAAAAATTCTAACTGTTCGATAGCCGGCAACCTCATCGTAGCCGGCGACAGTGTCCTTCGGCTGGATGCATCCTGCCCGGATGAAGGCCAGACGATCGGCCTTTTCGGGCGGCGTTTCCGGCGGGACGATCAGGGAGGGTGCGATCTGGATGGTGATGAAGGCGAGCGAGTCGATGACATGCCGTCCCACGGTCCAGAACGGATGGCCGGGTTTGGATACGGAGAGCGTCAGCGGGGCGCCGCGAAACTCGTAACAGGTATCGAGGGTCCGGCTGAATGTTCCGTCAGTTGCATAGAAGTCCCGCTGCATCTCGACGGTGAAAGGAATCCCCGCGAAGGCCGAGAACATCTTTGATGTTTGCGAAAATGCCAGGACGCTGATCACGAATACTGCCGCGGCGATGGAAAGTCCGCGCAACGGGAATCGGCGTGGCGGTTTGTATCGAAATTGAGCGCGCACTCGATCGCGAAGCGAGGGTGATGGAGGAGCGAGTGTCCAGGTCTGGAGCATATTATCCAGTTGCTCGTCGTTCATGCGGTCTCCTTTCCGCCCGGCGCGTAAGCGATGAGCGATGCCTTCAGTTGTTCGCGTGCCCGCTGCAGACGCATTTTCACGGCGCCGATTTCGATGTCGAGAGTCTGCGCGATTTCGGCGAGCGGCATTTGTTCGTAGCAGGCCAGTATCAGGACGGCGCGCTGCGGTTCTGAGAGCTGCATGACGGCGCGGGCAACAGCGTCGCGCATCTCCGAGTGAAACATTTCGTATTCCGGCGTGGGCGGAGCGGCGAGCGGCTCGGCGTTCGGTCTTCGAGGCGTGCGCTTCAGGAATTGCTTCCAGGCAACGCCGAACAGATATGTCCGCAGCGGCGCTCGGTTCGGGTCATAGGAGCATCCCGGCTTCAACAGGCCGAGAAAGCATTCCTGGACGATGTCTTCTGCGTCCGCCACGGAACCGGTCAGCCGAAGGGCGAAGCGATAGACGGGCAGGTGATGGGCATCGAATAACTCCAGGAACCTGGGAAGCTCCATGCGTTTGTAATGTAGTATTCCGCAAAAGCCGGAGAAAGTAACGGACTCTGTCAGGAATATTTGGGGACACAGCTCCTCGCGACGCGATCACTTTTCGTAGGTGATGGTGGCGTCAGCTTCGAACTTGCGGTAGTTTTCGAAGAGCGTTTCGTTGCGGAGACATTCCGTTTTGTCCCGCCTGCAGGTGATGGTCTCACTGTGCGTGGGGAGCATGTAGGTTTCGCCGCCGATTTCGACCGGGGAATAGTCGGTTGAGGATTGGATGAGCTGCAGGGGGAATCGCCGCGGGGTGCTGCGCGTGGATTTTTCGATGCGGAGGACTTTGCCGGTCTGCTGGTCGATCCAGATGACGCCGGAGTAGGACGGCGCGATATACATGCGGCGGAACGGACCAACGTCGGCTACCATGTTCCAGCCGGAACGCTTCGCATCGATCGTGAAATCGTAGCGCCAGGCAGCGCGCGATTGCCGTGTATCCGCGGTGCGTGCCTTGAAAACAGCGCGATGTTTCGGGGCGAGGACTTCTTCGAGCAGGTTGGAGAATTCGCCGTTCGACCACACGCCGGCTTTGGGGAGATCTTTCGACGGCTTGCCGTCGATTTGGATATCCGAATAAACTTCGCGGCCGTTGTTGTTGGCCACTTCGGCGGATACGGTATCGACCTGGCGCCAGTCGGGATTGCGGTCCGTCATTGCCTGAAATCGGGTGGTGGTGCGTTTCACGATGTAGTTCGGGATCGATTGCGAATACTGCGCGGCCTGGACGCGGGCGGATTCGATAACCGGGTCCGGCGGCGCAGCGAATGCGATCAGCGCGAAAAGGATGATCGGAGCGACGATCCGCATGCGGGTTCCGAAGGCATTTTATCGCCGTGAACCTATTTATTCTTTTTCCGTTTGTTGTTCAGCTTTGTGCCTTCGGGACCAGGCGTGCGCGGGGGAGCGACGCGGGGCAGGTCGGGATCGGGCAGGGGAAGATCGGCGGCGGGGGCGAAGTGCCAGTCTTCGGGATTGCTGGGCGGCTTGA
>CAZPZE010000454.1:0-5971 GCA_964590625.1 uncultured Solibacteraceae bacterium | reverse complement strand
TCACGCGATCGATCGAGCGCTCGCCGTCATAGAGCGCCGCCACCCACGGTCGCGCCAGCACAACGATTTCAGCCTGCGGATTGGCGGCGCGGAGAGCGCGAATGGCCGGCAGGGAGAGAACCGCATCGCCCAGCCAGTTGGTGGCCCGGACGAGGATTTTCACGCGAGCGGATCGCGGCCTGTGGCGTCACCGGCCGCTGCGGCGCTGGCGGCTACTTCCTCAGCCGGAGCCGGTGCGCTGCCCACCGCCACCGCAAGCGTCATCGGCTCCTGCGGGACCGACGTCAGGAACTCGCGCAGGGAATCCACCGATCCGCTGAAATGGTGGTCCAGAAACTGGGCGAGCGCCAGGCGGCGCAGCTTGTCCCGATCGATGGCGGGCTGATAGCGGAAGCCGCGGCCTTCCTTGCGGCGCGAGACGGCGCCACGGCGGGACAGGCGATCGAGCAGCGTGAGCACTGTCGTATACGCCAGCGGGCGCGCGCGCGACACGCACACGCGGACTTCTTCGACATTTCCTTCTCCCAACTCCCACAAAGCGTTCAGGCATGCCATTTCCAACGGGGGAGGCAACTCGCGATCTTTAGGCATTCTCGTGATTCCTTTCCGCTTCCGGCGCCCGGCCCCCTGCCAGCGCCGCCCGCAGTTTATCGCCAAATTCTGAGCCGTTCCCCGTTAGAACGGGCTCCCCCTCGGGCGCGGGCTGCTCACCGGATTCCGGCTCGCAGACGCTCGCGTCCGCCATAAAACGATCTTTCCGCAATACTACGCGTTCCAGCGCCGAACTCCACGACGTGAACAGCCCCTCGGCCAGCGCGCCCTTCTCCGCCGCCGCGCGCATGCACTCCATCTTGGAGTCCATGTCGTCGAGATAGTGGAGCAGCAGCGCCTCCGGAAACAGAGGCACCTTGGGCGAGCCAAATTCCAGCTTCCCGTGGTGGCTCAGGACCATGTGCTCCACCAGCGTCCGGAGCCTTTCGGGAAAGTCCGGAAACGCGCGCAGCTTGTCCGACAGCATGCGCAGCCCCAGCGCGATATGCCCGATCAGCTGGCCCTCCGCCGAATAGCCAAAGCCGCGCTCGTAGGTCAGCTCATAAATCTTGCCGATATCGTGCAGCACGATTCCGGTGACCAGCAGGCTCCAGTCGATGGTCCTGTAATGCGCCGCGACCGGCCGCGCCACCGAGCAGAGCGAAAGCACGTGCTCGAGCAATCCGCCGCGGAACGCATGGTGAATGGACTTCGCCGCCGGCGACACGCGGTATCGCGCCGCAATTTCGGGATCGTCCAGAAAGGCGTCGAGCAGCCTTCGCAGATCGGCGTCCGGCAGCCCGGCCACAATCTGCCGCAGCTCCGCCCACATCTCTTCCGGATCTCGCAGCGAAGCCGGGAAGAAATCCGCGAAATCGACTTCCGTATCGAGCATGCGGCGCAGGCGATGAATGATCAGCTGCGGCCGCGTGTTGTAGATCTGCAGCTGTCCGCGAATCTTGATGAAATGATCGCGCTCGAACGTGTCCATCACTTCGGCCACGTTGTCCCACATGCGCGCTTCGATCTCGCCGGTGCGATCGGAGAGCGTCAGCGACAGGTATGGCTCGCCCGTGCGCTTCTGGCGGATTTCCTTTGACTGAACCAGAAAGACCGCCGTCGCGATCTCATCCGGCTTCAATTCGTGAACGAAGGGGCTTTTCATCAGCGGGGACTGCCGTCCGCGTTGGTGGCCGGGGTCTGCTGGACCGGTGTCTGGGTGGGAGGAGCGGCTGGCGCCGTGTCCTTCTCGCCCGTATAGCCATACGGGATCACATGCAGGAACTTCTTCATGTGACGCTGGTTAGCTACCTGAGCCTTGGTGGTGGTTGCCGGCATCAGCTTCGCCGGATCGCGCCAGGCTGTGTCCTTGCCCGGAGCAGCACCGGTATCGGTGAAGCCGGGTTTGATCTGCAGGAAAGCGTCACGGCGCAGGCTGGTCAGATATTCGCGCAGCTTCGGCTCGGCAATAGGCTTCGCCAGAATGTTGTTGATCTGATTCTTCACGTCATCGAACGTGGCCTGGCCGGCAGGCGTGTGGTCTTCGACTTTATAGATGGCGAAACCAACGCCGCGAATCTGGATCACGTCCGTCACGTAGCCTTTCTCGTGACTGAAGACGATGTCTTCGATCGCTTTGTTGAGCTGGCGATTGGGATCGGCCCCTTTGCCGCGTTCATACGGATAGGGCAGCAGGCCCTCGTCGGCCGCGCTGGGCGAATCGGAATATTGCCGCGCCAGATCGGAAAACTTGTCGGCGCTGCCGCGGGCACGCACCAGCAGTCCGTCCGCTTTCTTCCGCGCGGCGGCCACCGTCTCCGGCTTCCCGTCACCGGTCGAAATCACAATCTCGCGCAGCGTCACTGATTCCACGCGCACGAAGTTCGCCTTGTGCTCGTCGTAATACTTCTTCAGCTGCGCGTCGGGAATCACGATGTTGCGCCACACCTGATCTCCCACCACGCGGTCGACAATCAGCGAGTCCTTCCGCTTCTGCTGGAAGTCTTCGAATGACATGCCCGTCACGCTGCGAACGTATTCGTGAAATTTGTCGGGATCGGCGATCTTGCTTTCCGACTGCATGGCGGCGATGTCGCGTTTGAGATCGTCATCCACCTTGATGTCGAGTTCCTTACCCTTCTGCACCAGCAGAAGCTGATCGATTTCATTGCGAAGCTGATCCTTGTTCGCCTGTGCGATCAGCTGCTGCAGGTCCGGACGTCCGGCCGCCTGGCGCTGGATTTCGGCATCCACGTCCTGCGTGTCTTTTTCGAGTTGCCCGCGGGTCACGATTGCGCCGTTAACCTTGGCGATAATCTCTTCCACGACCTTCGGCGCTTCAGGCCGATCTTCCGCCATCAATGCCGGTGCGAGCAGAGTCAGCCCGCAACCAAGAGCCAAAACCATCGCACTCCATCGCGCGGGCGATCGCGAAATGCGAACCGATCCTTCAGAGGAAGGCGATAAGGTGGGGGACATATGTAGTTATTATGCCAAACGATTTGTGCAGGTTCCGGGCCGCTGTTCCAAAGTGGTAAAAACCATACAATTTCGAGGGAGACGTGGTTATCATCGTTAACAACCCAAGCGCGTGAAGCCGAAATCCTCATCGACGTTCGTCGCTGTACTCGTAATTCTACTGGGATCGCTCTGTACCGCGCCAGTGCCTGCTGCGAACCCGCGGAAATCCGCGAAGACGACCTCGACGCGACTGCGCCCGCGGGACCTGATCGACATCAATCACGCCACCATCGAGCAACTGAAATCTCTTCCCGGAATTCAGGACGCACTGGCTGCGAAGATCGTCAAAAACAGGCCGTACGCCAACAAAACCCAGCTTTCAAGCAAAGGGGTGGTTCCGGCCGCGACCTACAGGAGAATCCGGCCGCTCATTATCGCGAAGCAATAGGCCGATCTTCGCCCTCGCATTCCCTGAATAGTTTTTCGCGCTGTGTTAAAGTGGCGGGTTATATGGCATCGCGCAGCGTCAACAAAGTCATTCTGGTCGGTCATCTCGGGCGAGACGCCGAGACGAAGTTCACTCCCGGAGGAGCTGCTGTCACGCGCTTCTCGGTGGCGACGAACCGGCGATGGAAAGATCAGCAGTCGGGCGAGTGGAAAGAAGAGACCAACTGGACCAACGTGGTTCTGTGGCGCGCGGAGAATCTCGCGAACTACCTGACGAAGGGCAAGCAGGTTTATGTGGAAGGCCGCATACAGACCCGCAGCTACGACGATAAGGACGGCAAGAAAGTCTACGCCACCGAAGTCGTGGCCGACGACGTGATTCTGCTCGGCGGACAGGGCGGCGGCGGAGACCGCGGCGGAGACGATTTCGGCCAGCCGGTTTCGATGCCGCGCAGCGCCCAGCGCGGCGGCGGCGCTTCGCACCAGCCCGCTCCACAGGACGACTACGGCCAGGGCATCACGGACGACGACGTTCCGTTCTAGCAACTTCCGTGGGGCGGGCCCTCGGGCCTGCCGCCGGGCCTCTGCCCGGCGCACGCTTCCCACCAGATAGATGTCGCGTCAGATCACTTTCGAGCTCCAGGCCGAATGCCCGGTTACCCGTGCGCGCGCGGGCGTGCTTCATACCGGGCACGGCGATATCCTCACGCCCGTCTTCATGCCGGTCGGCACGCAGGCCACTGTCAAAGGACTCAGCCAGCGCGATCTCTGGGAGGATCTTCGGGCCACCATCATCCTCTCGAACACCTATCACCTTTTTCTGCGGCCCGGCCACGAACTCATCCGCCAGATGGGCGGCCTGCATCAGTTCATGGCGTGGCCCGGTGCGATCCTCACCGATTCCGGCGGTTTTCAGGTTTTCAGCCTCTCCGACCTGCGAAAGATCACGGAGCGCGGCGTCACGTTCCAGTCGCATCTGAATGGCGACACCCACACCTTCACTCCGGAATCCACGGTCGACGTTCAGCTCGCCCTCGGCAGCGACATCATGATGGTGCTGGATGAATGCCCGCCTTATCCGGTGAGTCACGAATCGGCGCGTGTCTCGATGAACCGCACGGTCCGCTGGGCGCGCGAAGCATTTGAGCACTACCGCCGGCGCATCGCGGACTCTCCCACGCGTCACGCGCTCTTCCCGATCGTACAGGGATCGATGTTCGCGGATCTGCGCCGGGAATGCGCCGGGCGCCTTGTGGAACTCGACGCGGACGGCTATGCGGTGGGCGGACTATCCGTCGGAGAGCCCCGGCCGCTCAGCATGGAAATGGTGGAGGCCTCCGAGCCGCTCCTTCCGAAAGACCGGCCTCGCTACGCCATGGGAGTCGGGATGCCGGACGAACTGCCCGAATACGTGGCGCGCGGCATCGACATGATGGATTGTGTTCTGCCGTCCCGAAATGCGCGTAATGGATCGCTCTTTACCTCGGAGGGCCGGGTGGTCATCAAGCACGCACGTTATAAAGAGGACAACGGGCCCCTCGACCCGAACTGCTCCTGCTACACCTGCAAAACCTACTCCCGGGCCTATTTACGCCATCTTTTCCAGGCAGGGGAGATCCTTTTCGCCTCTCTGGCCACCCGCCACAATATACGCCGTTACCTTGACATCATGGGGGAGATCAGGCAGTCTATCCTATTGGGTCAATTTCCACAGTACCTGGAGTCCGTTCGAGCGCGTCCAACGAATAGCGGACATGCCGGTTGACGGGGATCGACTCCGGCCCCATCCTTTAGAACAGAGATCTGCATCCCGTGCCTTTTTCGCTTTTACTGCAACAGCAGCAGCCTGGCGGCAATTCCATCGCGCTCTTCGCGCCTTACATCCTCATTGCGGTCGTCTTTTATTTTCTGCTTTTCCTGCCCATGCAGCGGCAGAAAAAAAAGACCGCGGAGATGCTGAAAAATCTCAAGAGCGGAGATGTCGTAGCTACTAATGGCGGCATCGTCGGCACGATCGTTTCGGTCGACACAGACACGATAGTATTAAGGGTCAAGCCGGATAACATCAAGCTCCAGTTTTCGCGGGCGGCGGTTAATTCGCTGGTGACTCCCGAGAGCAAGTGAGCCGGCATTAACAGAGAAGAACAAGCATGCAACGACATCTCATGATCAAGACAGGCGTCATCATTGCGACGATACTCGCCTGTATTTTCGGGGTCATCGGTTTCCCCAGTTCGCTGGCGCAGGCTGAGGCGAACATCGGAAAGCGCATCCACCTCGGCCTCGATCTGAAGGGGGGCACCCACCTCGTCCTCTTCGTCCATACAGAAGACGCCGCGAAGACCAAGGCGGATGGATTAATTGAGTCCATCAAGTCGGAAGCGCGCACGCGGAACATTACAATCGAGAGCATCGACCGGAATGATCCGCAGTCCGTGGCCCAGACCGGCGATATCCAGATCAATATCAAGGGCGTCGATCAGAGCAAGACTTCGGCGTTCCGTTCCATGATCGCCGATCTCTCCTCCGACTC
>CAZPZE010000453.1:0-3429 GCA_964590625.1 uncultured Solibacteraceae bacterium | reverse complement strand
GATTTATGGCGGTACGCCGGATATCCATAATCCGCAGACCATTCAGTGGAGCTTCGGCATCCAGCGCGATCTCGGCAAAGGGACCATTCTGGACGTCTCCTACCTCGGCTGGGTCACCCATCACGGGTTTGCCCTCAGCGGGTACGATCTGAACGCGATTGCGCCATATACGACCTGGCAGCCAACGGTGGGAGCGAACACCAACAGCTGCGGCCAAGTGACTGCGTTTCTCGATCCGACGGCCCCGGCTGTCAATTCGAAGACCTGTACTGGCGGCGCTTTCCTGAGCACCAATCTGATCCGTTCAAAGGTTGGTTTCCAGGGATGGCAGAACATCAACCTCGGCACCAACTCCGGGGAGAGCAACTACAACGCTCTGCAGGTGCAGTTCAATAAGCGGTTCGGCAAGCGCCTGCAGTACGGCGCGAACTATACGTGGTCAAAGGCTCTGGCCTACGCTCCCACCGAAGCCAACCAGTTCCTGGACACTCAGCTGACTTACAACGTCACCGGCGTCAATCGTCCGCATGTTGTGAACGTCAACTTCGGTTATAAGCTGCAGAACGGGACATCGCTGCTCCCGACGGGGGCGAGGAACTACGTAACGAAGCTCTTCCTCGACGGCTGGAACTTCAACGGGGTTCTTTCGTTCTACAGCGGCACGCCGCAGAGCGTCGGTTGCTCCGTGACGGGTGCGCCGATCGGCTACTGGTATGGGACGCCAACCGATACGCCGGCTCTGCGCTGCCAGATGACCGGTTCTCCGTTCCTCCCTGCCGGGAGCACGCCGGCGACGGTGGCTTCGGTGACGGATCCGCGCCTCTGGTATCCGATCGCTGCCTGCTCGAACAGCAAGCTGGCGGTCGGCGCTACCTGCAACATCACGCCCAGCTTTACGCTGCCAGGCCCGAACTCGTTCGGTCTGGGCAACACCCCGCTGGCGCTGTGGTATGGACCTGGATTCGAAAACGCGGATCTCAGCCTGGACAAGATCATCACCCTGGGCAAGGAGACACGCACGCTGGAGTTCCGGGCGGAAGCGTTCAACACGTTCAACCACTTCAACCCGGGCAATCCGAACACCAGCCTGACCTACAACTACCTGACGAACGCGCAGACGAATGCGAACATCGGTGCGATCACGGGTGTGCAGAACCCGGCTCGCCATATGGCGCTGTCGCTGCGGTTCCGCTTCTAGTTCATACCGGCGCAGGCCGCCCGTCACAGCGACGGATGGCCTGTCCGGTAACTCGAGTAAAAAGGGGAGACTCAGATTTGAGTCTCCCCTTTTTGTTTTTATGGATGCCTGGGATCTCATCCCGCGGTGACGGCACGGGCGCGGCAGAATTCGAAGTCGATGTCGAGGATTTCAAATCCGCCTGTCAGGAGTCGCCGAGCGTTACGTGATCGAGAATGTTGCGACGCTGACGAAGCAGTCTGCGGGGGCGATCATTTTTCGGGCTTTGGGTGACACGCCGGGCGCGTCCTGGCACCACCAGGGGAAGGCGGGCCAGAACGATGGCCAGGCTTACATGTACTTGCCGAAACCGGAGAGTGGGGCGTCGAAATCCGGAGCCATCCAGATGCCCTTGCCGGTTCCGGGGACTCGTTCTGCGGGCTTAATGGCGGTAATCCTTTCCACTGTTTTCCCGAGCATGGCCTTCTGAACGACCTCGGAGAATCGGGCCCTGGCATCGGCGAGCTTCTTTTGGATCTTCATGTAGTCGGGATTGTCAATTCGCGACGGCGGCGGTGCGGGCTTTCATGCTGAGGCCGAGATGGTCGCGGAGTTCGGTGTCGAGCTTCTGGGCGGTTTCGGGGTGGTCTTTCAGGAAGACGCGGGCGTTGTCACGACCCTGGCCGATGCGCTCGCCTTTGTAGCTGAACCACGAGCCGGATTTTTCCACCAGATTGTTGGCGACGCCGAGGTCGATGAGATCGCCTTCGCGCGAGGCGCCTTCACCATATAAGATGTCGAACTCGGCTTCGCGGAAGGGGGAGGCGACCTTGTTCTTCACGATCTTGACGCGGGTGCGGTTGCCGATGACGGTATCGCCGTCTTTGATGGCGGCGATGCGGCGGACGTCGGCGCGGACCGAGCAGTAGAACTTGAGGGCGCGGCCGCCGGTAGTGGTTTCGGGGCTGCCGAACATGACGCCGATTTTTTCGCGGATCTGGTTGATGAAGATGAGGCAGGTGTTGGTGCGGGAGACGGCGCCGGTAAGCTTGCGGAGCGCCTGCGACATGAGGCGGGCGTGGAGGCCGACATGGCTATCGCCCATTTCGCCTTCGAGTTCGGCTTTGGGGACGAGGGCGGCGACGGAATCGACCACGATGACATCGAGCGCGGCGCACTGGACGAGGGCAGCAGTGATTTCGAGGGCCTGTTCGCCGTGATCGGGCTGGGAGACGAGGAGATTATCGATATCGACGCCGAGTTTGCGGGCGTAGATGGGATCGAGAGCGTGTTCCGCGTCGACGAAAGCGGCGTTGCCGCCGGTCCGCTGGGCCTGGGCGATCGCCTGAAGGGCCATGGTGGTTTTGCCGGAGGATTCGGGGCCGAAGATTTCGATGACGCGGCCGCGGGGGAATCCGCCGACGCCGAGGGCGGAATCGAGCGACAGGCATCCGGAGGAGATGACCGCCACCGGGACGGCGTTATCGGCGCCGAGGCGGAGGACCGCGCCCTTGCCGAACTGCTTATCCATTGCGAGAAGAGCCTGATCGATGGCTCTGCGGCGTTCTGCTTCCGTCATTTCGCCTCCTGATGCGATAGTTCGCCTCAGATTAGAGGCGGTTTGGCGGATTCTTCTCACCTTTTTCCGCGCCGAGCGTGCTAACCTCTCGGCGTATGCGGAAAATCACGCTGACATTACTGCTGGCCGCGCTTTGTGCGGCGCAAACAGGGACGCTGAACGGCATCGACACGACGGCGCTCGATACGACGTGCAAACCGTGCCAGGATTTCTATCGCTATGCGACGGGCGGATGGGCGGACAAGAATCCGATACCGGCGGACCGGTCGCGGTGGGGCACGTTCGACGAGCTGAATGAGGCGAATCTGGAACGGATGCGGACGATTCTGGAGGCGTCGGCGGCGCCGGGGACGACGGGCGATCAGAAGCGGCTGGGCGATTTTTATTCGGCGTGCATGAATACGGCGGCGATCGATGCGGCGGGGGCGAAACCGATCGAGCCGGAGCTGAAGCGGATTGCGGCGATCCGGACGAGGCAGGATCTGGTGGCGTATCTGACGAGCCAGCAGACGGGCGCGGGGATGGTTCCGCTCGGGATCGTTTCGACGCCCGATCCGGATAATGCGAATCAGGTGATTGCGGGGATCGGGACTGGCGGACTTTCGCTTCCGGATCGCGATTATTATTTCCGCGACGATGAAGCGACGCGGAAGATTCGCGACGCATTCGGCGA
>CAZPZE010000452.1:0-3260 GCA_964590625.1 uncultured Solibacteraceae bacterium | reverse complement strand
CCCCAGCATCTGGAATCCGTGCGCGAAGCGTTTCTGCAGCGTCGCTACCAGCCCCGAATACCAGCTGCTCATGCCGTTGGTCAGTTCATAAACCGTGCCGTATTTCGGATTGGGCCGCGATCCGGTATAGACCGGCGTCGTATAGGTGCCGACCTGATTGCCGCTGAGGTCGTGGATGCTGTAGGTCTTCGTCGTGGATGGCGCCGGCAGATTCAGGTCCTGCGCGTCATACAGATTGACGCCGTGGCTCCACACGCCCGACACCGTGAGCAGCATGTCACGCGACAGCGAGCGCTCCACCGCGAGACTCGCCTGTTCGGAGTAGGGCGTCTTCAGACCCGGGGCCGCGAACTGAATCCTGGAAGCTCCCACGCTCGCGCCCGCGGGCGGCACCCCCAGCGCGAACGGGAACGCAGGACCGGCCGCAAACTGCGCCGGATTCGTCGCACTCAGCGAATCCGAGGTCTGGTACATGCCGTTTGTCGTCCAGAGATTATCGACTATCGATCCGAGGAAGCGCGCGTAGAATGTTCCGAATCCGCCACGGATCACGGTTTTGTCGTTGAGCTTATAAGAAATTCCGATGCGCGGGGAGAAGTTCAGCGGACCCGTGTGGATCTTTCCCGTGAGAGGCCAATCCGGATTCGTCACCGGCGGCTGCGGCGCCTGCGAATATTCGTAGCGCAGCCCCAGCGTCAGGGTCAGGTTCTGGCTGGCGCGCCACTGGTCCTGCGCGTAGAAGCCATATTCGCGAATCGTCGCATTCACTCTGGGGTTGCCGAACGTCTGGCTGTAACTCGCCCAGTGCTTCGTCCCGGTCGGATTGCTGTAATCCAGCGCAAAATTCGTGGCGGTCTGATACGAGTACGAACCAAACTGGTTGCTGATGAAATACGTGTCGTCGTTCGTGTTGGCGATATCGGCGCCGAACTTGATCGTGTGCGCGCCCTTCGTCCACGTTGCCTCATCCGCATACTCCCAGCGGTTTTCGTTGGGTTCCACGCGCGGCAAATAGCTGGCCGGTCCGAGCGTCACGCCCGCTACAGAAACCTGCAGATAACCGAGTCCCTGGCCGAGTAATGCCTGATCGAAATCATCAGCCTGCCGGTCCGAACTCCAGCCGAGCCGCGCGATATTGACAAGGCTGTTGGTCGGAATCGCCGTCCAGGTCAGCTTGCCGTTCCGCACGCGGACCGAGTCGTCGCCATTGCCGGTAAGAGCGGAGCCGGTGGTCGAAACGAGGCCCGTCTGAATGCCGTTTGGTGAAAACCAGCGCAGGAAGTTGAAGCTGGCGCTCAGCGTGTTGCGATCGGAGAGGCGATAGTCCAGGCGTCCGAAATAGAGGTCGTTCGAAGCCGTGCGCGGGATCGCGCCGTAGAATCGGGGCAGCAGCGCATCGATCGCGGAGCACTGTGCCGGAGTCGCCGGCGCGCCGCATCCGATCCACCGATACGGCGCCACCCCGGTCAGAACACCGGCCTTGATGTTGCTGTCCACCATCGGGAAATTGCGGCGCGTGATATCAACGCTGGCGAAATAGAAAAGTTTGTCCTTGATGATCGGGCCGCCAACCGTGCCGCCCATCTGATCACGATGTTCACTCGGATTGAACGTGGCGAACGGGTCACGCGCGTCCATGCCGGTGCTGCGAAGATAGCCGAAAGCGGAGCCGTGAAGATCGTTGCCGCCGCTCTTCGTTACGGTGTTGACCACCCCGCCCATCGCGCGGCCATATTCGGCCGAAAAGTTCGAGGAGACCACCTGGAATTCCTGCACGGCATCCTGCGAAATCTGGGACTGGATGCGGGTGCGTCCGGCGTTTTCGTCGTAAAACTGCTCGGTGTTGTCGTTGCCGTCGAGAAGGAAGGAATTGTTGCCGGCCACGCCGCGGAACGTCAGCAGACCGAACGTGGCGTCATTCGTGACGCCTGGCGTCAGAAGCACGAAGGAGTCAACGCGGCGGCCGTTGATCGGCAGATCCTGAATCTGCTGCGCATTCACCACCTGTGAAACATCGCTCTTCGTATCGTCAATCAGCGGTGCGCTCGCCACAACGTCAACCGCGGTCGCGGCCTGCCCCACCTGCAGCTTCACATCCAGATTGACGTTGCGCCCGACCGCGAGATCCATGTCCTTCACCTGCCACGCCGCGAATCCGGATGCCGTGACTGTGACGGCGTATCCGCTGCCAGGCACCAGGCCAGGTGCGCTGAAAACGCCCGCATCGTTGGAGAGGACGGTGCGAACCTCGCCCTGCGAGGCGCTGGTGATCACAACTCTTCCATTGGGAACCGGCGCGCCGGAAGGATCGCGCAGCGTTCCGGAAATGCCCGCAACGCCCGCCGCCGATTGCGCGAACAGCGACGCCGAGGCGAGTAAATATATGGTTACAAGAGATTTCAGGTTCATAGGTTCCTCTGAAGCGAAGGCCAGAGTACCGTGCGTGAATTTCAGCTATGTGAAAAACCGGCAATGTTACTGCTTCGAAACGGTAACGATTCGATGAGTGAGCGCGCCCGCCGTTATCGCGCATCGGACTGGGTTAACCTGAAAGTTTCGGCGCTCCATCCCTCGCCGGTCTGAACCCAAACGCTTATGGCTGAATCACCAATCACTCCCCGTCAGAAAGACTTTGCCGCCTGGTATCAGGACGTCGTCCTCCAGGGAGATATGGCGGAGCCGGCGGAAATCGTCAAAGGCTGCATGGTGATCCGGCCCAACGGCTATGCCGTGTGGGAAGTGCTGCAGCGCGAACTCGATTCGCGCTTCAAGGCGACGGGCCATGAGAACGTTTATTTCCCGCTGCTGATTCCCCAGAGCTTTCTGCAGAAGGAAGCCGAGCACGTGGAAGGCTTCTCGCCTGAACTGGCTGTTGTGACGATCGCGGGTGGCAAGAAGCTCGAAGAGCCGTACGTGATCCGGCCCACGTCGGAAACCATCATCGGCCACTTCTTCGCGCGCTGGGTGCAGAGTTATCGCGATCTGCCCCTCCTTTATAACCAGTGGGCGAACGTGCTGCGCTGGGAATTGCGCACCCGCATGTTCCTGCGCACCACGGAATTCCTCTGGCAGGAAGGTCACACCGCGCATGCCACGCATCAGGAAGCGGAAGAAGAAGTGATCCGCATGCTGAACGTGTATGCCGATGTCGCCGAGAACGTGATGGCGATGCCCGTCATTCGCGGCGTCAAGACGCAGTCGGAAAAGTTCGCGGGCGCGCTTCGCAGTTTCTCGATCGAAGCCATGATGCAGAACGGCCT
>CAZPZE010000451.1:0-12198 GCA_964590625.1 uncultured Solibacteraceae bacterium | reverse complement strand
GTCATTGAATCGAACCTGTTTTCCTGGCAAACCAAGCTGCGGATGGGGATGGAGATCTTCCGGAGCCCGCAGTCGCTGCCGGACCGTTCGGTTTCGCAGTTCGTGACGGAGCACTTCGGCGAAGAGGCCGTTGCCTACCTTGCCGAGCCGCTGCTGGCGGGCGTTTATGGCGGATCGCCGGATGAACTGAGCGCGCCCGCCGTGCTGCCGAAATTCGTGGAATACGAGCAGCGCTACGGCAGCGTGGTGGTGGGGACGATGCGCGACAAGAAGCCGGCGGCGCAGTCCGTCTTCAAGACGATGCGGCGCGGCATGGGGACGCTCATCGATGCGCTCGTGGAGCGCGTGACCGTGGCTGCGGCACGCGTGGAATCCCTGGCGCCTTCCGAAACCGGCTGGACGATTTTTTCCGACGGCGAGTGGATCTCGTTCGATCATGTGGTGCTGGCATGCGGCGCGAACCACTCGGCGCCGCTCGTGGGGCCTATCGATCAACGGCTGGCGGAATTGCTGGCGTCGATACCGCATTCAGGCAGCGCAATCTGGACTTTCGGTTTTCGCCGCGAGGATGTGCCGCATCCGCTCGATGCCTTCGGATTTCTTGTGCCGGGAGCAGAGCGCAGGGCGATCATGGCCTGCACGTGGCTGGGCACGAAATGGGCGGAACGCGTGCCGGCGGACAAGGCGGTCTTCCGCTGCTTTTCGACAGACGTTGAGGTTTCACGCGACGCCATGCTCGAAGACCTGGATCGCCTGATGGGGCTGGACGCGGAACCGATCTTCGAGATCGCTCATCGCTGGCCGGAGTCCATGCCGCAATATTCGGTAGGGCACATTGCGCGAGTGGCGGAGATGGACGCGCGTGCGGCGGCGATCCCAGGGTTTTCCCTCATCGGGAATGCGTTTCATGGGGTCGGCATTCCGGATTGCGTCCGGCTGGCAAAGAACGCGGCGGCGCGAGTCGGCGCCTTAGTCGCGGACAGCCGCGAGGGCATCTGACGTCAACTCGCGAATGCGCGCTTATTCGCGGCGCAGAACGATGTTCTCTGCGTCATCCACGCTGACGGGGTAGGTCTTCAGCCCACAATCGCCAAAGAGCGCCTGGCCGGTCTTCAGGTCGAACTTCCAGCCATGCAGTGGGCAGATGACAGTGCCGCCGCCGACAAGACCATCGGCCAGCGGACCCTTGCGATGCGGGCATTCCGCCTGCACGGCATAGACTTCCTGCGCGCGGGTGCGGAAGACGGCGATTCTTTCGCCATCCACCTGATAGACGCGGCCTTCACCCGGAGGGATGTCGCCGGCCGGGCCCAGCTTGATTTCGGTCAGGTTCATAGTTACTGAATGATGGGGAGCAGAGAAGCGAACTGCTTGTCGTTCTCCGGCAGCCATGCGTCCTTCCATGGATCTTTGTACGCGGCTTTCGATTCGGCAATTTCGCGATCGAGCCGTTCTGCGATGCCGTCACTGTCTTCGACGACGATTGCGCGAATGCGTTCGATACCGAGGCGGACCACGAAACCGTGCGTGCGTTCGAGATACTTCGCGTTTTCGCGATAGTACTGGATGAAGCGGCCCATGTACTTCAGGACATCTTCGTGTGAGCCGACGGTGCAGAGCACGTCGCCCTTGCGGACGGAAGAGCCCGCAGCGCCGCCGATGTAGATTTCCCACCTGCCGCCTTCGACCGCTACCGCGCCGACGTCTTTCACCATTGCTTCGGAGCAATTGCGTGGGCATCCGGCGGTCGCCAGCTTCAATTTGTGAGGGCTGTCGAAGCCCTGGAATTCCTGCTCGATTTTGAGGGCGAGATCGATGCTGTCGCCCAGACCGAAGCGGCAGAAATCCGAACCGACGCAGCTCTTGCAGGTGCGGTAGCTCTTGCCGTAAGCGTAGCCGGAAGGCATATCAAGATCGTGCCAGACCTTCGGGAGATCGTCTTTGCGGACGCCGAGAAGATCAATGCGCTGGCCGCCGGTGAGCTTCACGAGCGGCACATGATACTTCTCCGCGACGAATGCGATGCGGCGCAACTGCTCGGGCGAGGTGATGCCGCCGGGAATCTGCGGAACTACGGAGAACGTGCCGTCCTTCTGGATGTTGGCGTGGACGCGTTCGTTGATGAAGCGCGCATCCTTCTGGTCTTCGTACTCGCCCTTCCACAGCGTCTTGAGGAGCGACGCGAGCCCCGGTTTGCTGGCGGCGTCTTCCTTGCCGCCCGCGAGAACATCGAAGACCGCCGAGACGGATCTCAGATTGTGTTTCTGGATGGCGCGAATCAGCTCGGGCTTGGTGAGCGGCACGCCGGGAACGTAGTAGTGGACCGAGGGATCTTCCTCCGTCTCACCGCCGCAGGCCCATTCCACGATTTCCGTCACCATCGCTTTGCACGATCCACAGCCCATGCCGGCGCGCGTGGCATCCATCACAGCTTTCGCGTTGCGCTTGCCTGCATTGACACAGGCGACGATCGCGCCTTTGCTCACGCCGTTGCAGTTACAGATCTGCGTGTTCGCCGCCATTTCGGCGAACGTGACCTGCTTCGGCGGATCGCCGATGTCGAACAGAAGATGCAGCCGTTCTTCGGGCAGCGGCGTATTGCGATCGAAAGCCTGGATGAGATAGGCGGCCTTGCTGATGTCGCCGAGCAGAATGCCGCCGACAAGACGGCCTTCACGGATGATCAGCTTCTTGTACGTGCCGCGCTTCGGCTCGGAGAACTGCACGACTTCGTCTTCCGGAAGCTGCGGCTCCACGACGCCCATCGACGCGACGTCTACGCCCATCACCTTGAGCTTCGTGGCAACTTTCGAGCCCGTGTATTCGGCCTTCGGATTGCGGCCGGTGATGTGATCGGCGAGGACCTTCGCCTGCTCCCACAGAGGTGCGACGAGACCGTACATGTGTCCACGATGCTGCGCGCATTCGCCGACGGCGTAGATATCGGGATCATCCGGACACCGCATCTGATCGTCGACAACAATGCCGCGCTCCACCTGCAGCCCGCAGCCGGCGGCGATTTCCCAGTTGGCTTTGATGCCGGCGGAGATGATCACCGTGTCGCACTCGATGGTGGCGCCATCGGCGAATCGCAGACCGAGCACATGCTCCGGACCGATGACTGTGGTGGTGTTCTTCTTCAGGTGGACGTGCAGGCCCAGCGCTTCCATACTGGTCTTGAGGATGGCACCGGCGCCGGCATCGAGCTGCTGCTGCATCAGGTGGCCGGAGTTATGGATCACGTGGACGTCGAGCCCGAAATTCTGCAGGCCGCGCGCAGCTTCGAGGCCCAGCAATCCACCGCCGATCACGGCCGCTGTCTTTTTTCCTTTGGCCCACGCCGCGATGTTGCGGCAATCATCGAGCGTGCGGAAGACAAACACGCCGGGCTTCATGCTGCCGTCGATCATCGTGACGCCTTCAATCGGCGGAATGAACGCGCGGCTGCCGGTGGCGATGATCAGCTTGTCGTATGGCTCGGGAACGCCGTCTTCGCCATAAGCGAGTTTCGCTCGGCGCAGCAGACCGGCGGCGCGCTTGCCCGAGAGCAGACGGATGTTGTTCTCTTCATACCAGGAGAGAGTGTTGAGGAAGATATCGTCTTCGCTGTATGACCCGTTCAGAACGTTGGAGAGAAGAATGCGATTGTAGTTGCCGGTCGGCTCTTCTCCGAACATGGTGATGTCGAATTGATCGGCGCCGCCGCGCGCGAGAATCTCTTCGACCGTACGCGCGCCGGCCATTCCGTTACCGATGACGACCAGTTTCTTCTTGTTCGTTGTCATGAATGGATCTCCGGATATGCTTCTCTGGCACTACCGCTCTTTTCGATGCGGACCGCACAAACTTTGAATTCGGGCATGCGCGAGACGGGGTCAAGCGCGGGATTCGTCAGCAGATTCGCGCTCCCCTGCCCTGCGTAGTGAAACGGAACAAACAGCGTGTCGAGCCGGATAGATGGCGTCAACTGGGCCTTCATCACAGCGCTGCCGCGACGCGTCGTCAGAATCACGTCGTCGCCGCCGGATATGCCGTAGGTCTGGGCCATCGACGGATGAATCTGGACGAACGCTTCGGGCGCGGCGGCTTTGAGGCCCGCGACCCGGCGCGTCTGCGTGCCGGACTGATATTGAGCCATCACGCGGCCGGTCGTGAGATAGAGCGGATACTCGTCATCCGGCTGCTCCGCGGCGGGCTGGAATGCGATGGCGTGGAAACGCGCGCGGCCGTCTTCGGTTGCGAAGCGATCGAGGAACAGTCGCGGCGTGCCGGGATGATTTTCATCGGGGCACGGCCAGAAGACACCGTCGGATTCGCGGATGCGATCCCAGGTGATGCCGGCGTAATCCGCAACCCCACCGGATGTGGCGCGGCGCAACTCTTCGAAAACAGCTTCGGGCTGCGCCGGAAATTTGTCCTCGCGGCCCAGGCGTGCGGCCAGGCGCGAAATAATTTCGAGATCGGTCCGGATGCCGCTTGGCGGCAGCATGGCGCGCCGGCGCAGAATGACGCGGCCTTCCAGATTCGTCATCGTGCCGGATTCTTCCGCCCACTGTGCGGAAGGAAGCACGACATCGGCGCGTTCGGCGGTTTCCGAAAGAAAGAAGTCCGAGACGGCAAGGAAATCGAGCGCGTCGAGCCGCTCGATGATGTGACGCGCGCGCGGCGCGGAGACTGCGACATTTGACCCAAACACCAGAAGGGTGCGAACGCCGCTCTCCGTGCCCATCGAATCGAGCATTTCGTACGCCGAGCGGCCAGGCATCGGCAGATCGCTCTCCGGCACGCCCCAGACTTCGGCGACATACGCGCGGTGCGCCGGAATATCGAGCTTGCGATAGCCCGGAAGCTGATCGGCTTTCTGACCGTGCTCGCGGCCGCCCTGCCCATTGCCCTGTCCGGTAAGGCAGCCGTAGCCGCAATTCGGCTTGCCGACTTTACCCAGCGCCAGCGCGAGATTGATAAACGCGAGAACGTTGTTCACCCCGCGGCTCTGCTGCTCGGGTCCGCGCGCGGTCAGGATCAGCGCGGTGTTCGCGCGGCCCAGCATGCCCGCCGCGCGGCGAAGCTGATGTTCGGGAATGCCGGTGATTCGCTCCACGCGATCGGGCCAATAGGACGACACGGCGCGCTTCACGAGATCGAAATCATTCGTGCGTTCCGCGATGAATTTCTCATCGATGAAGCCTTCGCGGATCGCGAGATGCAGCAATCCGTTCGCGAGCGCGGCGTCTGTGCCCGGCGTAATTTGCAGATGCAGGGTTGCCGCGGCTGTGGTCGGCGTGGATCGCGGATCCACCACGATCAGCGATCCGCCGCGATTTTTCTGCGCCTGGAAATACTGCATCACCGGCGGCATCGTCTCCGCGAGATTGCTGCCGACGAGCAGGATGGTTTCGGCGCCCGCGATATCGGCCAGGGGAAACGGAAGACCGCGATCGATTCCGAACGCCTTAATGGATGCCGCCGCGGCCGAAGCCATGCAGAAGCGGCCGTTGTAATCAATCTGCGACGTGCGCAGCGCAACGCGGGCGAATTTACCCAGCAGGTAGGCCTTTTCGTTCGTGAGGCTGCCGCCGCCGAACACACCGACGCCGTCACGTCCATACTTCGCCTGCGTCTCTTCCACGACGCGCGCGATGCGCTCGATCGCTTCGTCCCACGTTGCGGGCCGCAACGGCTCAGTACGGGAATCGCGGATCAGCGGCGTCAATAATCGATCGGGATTCGAAAGCAGTTCGGCGGATGTCCAGCCCTTCTGGCAAAGTCCGCCGCGATTGGTGGGGAAATTGCGTTCGGTGACTTTCCATGCGGCGTTCATATCCGTTTCGAGGTGCATGCCGCACTGCAGTGAGCAGTACGGGCAGTGCGTGGCGCAGGCGCGGGTTGGCATCGCCGCGACAGCGGGTGTTTCGGATGACAGTACCGGCATCCCGGCCGGTTGATAAGAACGTAACGGCACAAAATTCACCTGAATTGCAGAAACGTGACGGGCACTGAGGCGCGAAATAAAAATGTCCACGGGCCGTAATCAGCCGTGGACTACCTGATGAAGCGCCGAAAATCGGACAAACACGGTCTTGGCGGCTTCTGGCCTCTCGTATGTGACTGCTTCGATCAGCCCCGCAACTTCAGAATAGCGAGGGCGGGAGGGGGAGTCCAATCGATTTACTGAATGGAACCCACGCGTGAAATCTATGCCAGGGCGACGACGCGAAGGCGGCGGTAATCCGCCCACCAGGCCCCATCTTTATATAGAGTTGGACGGAGGCGGTCTTCAATGGTGCGAGTGAGTACGGCGCGCTCAGCGGCCGGAACCCCGTTAAAAGAAGACGCCGCGAACATCTCCAGCCACTCGCGCAGGCCGCGCTCGGGGTGCTCCAGCTTCGTGGGCCGATCGAACGTGAAGGCGGTGCGGACTTCGAAGCCGTGCTTCTCGAGGAGCGATGAGTATTCGCCGGTGCTCGGAAAGTACCAGGGGAATTTCGGCGCGTATCCGGCTTCCGTAAGGACTTCTTCGATCATCTTGCGGATGCTCTCGATGTTTCCCTTCGCGCCCATCTCCAGAATGAACCGGCCACCGGGGCGGAGGGCAGCTTTCACGCATCGCACGACGGATTCCGCGTCCGGCACCCAATGCAGAGCAGCGTTGGAGAAAACGGCGTCGAACAATTCCTCGAATTTGAAATCGCGCGCATCGGCGAGCACGAAGCGCTGCGAAGGAAAATTCTGGCGCGCCTGGGCGATCATGTTGGGCGAGGAATCCAGGCCGACGACGATGGCGCCCGTCTCGGCGATCTTCGCCGTCAGATGTCCGGTGCCGCAGCCGAGGTCCAGGATCCGTTCTCCTGGCTGCGGATTCAGAAGTTCGACCAGGCTCGCGCCGGCCTGCCAGACGAAGGAATGCCGGTCATCATAGAGAGCGCTGTCCCAGTTCTGGAGAGCGCTGTCCCAGTTCTGCGCCTTCACTGCGTCACCGCGGGGACGAGAGCGAAGTAATCGTAGATGGTGCGGGAAATTTCAGCCACAGTTTTTTCGGAAACCTCTTCGGGACGCGCCGAGCCTTTCGTGAACACGGCGATGGCAACGTGTCCGGCTTTGCCTGGCAGCGTAATCACGCCGACGTCATTCACGACGCCGCCTATGGATCCGGTTTTGTGCGCAACGTCGGTCCCCTGAGGGAGCATGCCTTTGATGCGCGATTTGCCGGTCTCGCAGCGTTCCATCACTTCCCAGAGTTTGGTGGCGTAGACAGGCGAGAACATGTCCTTGCGGTAGATGCGGGCGAGCAGTTTCGTCATGTCAGCGGGCGTCGCGGTATCGCGCGGATCGCGCGTCTGGAGACGGCGCGCCGCCATGTGCTCCTCTTCGGGAACGGCAGCGAACAGACGGTCCCACATGTCTTTGGTCCACTCGGTTTCGGGAGGAAGTGTGCGGATGCCACCCCAATCGGCGAGCAGCTGGGCGATCGAACGATCGACGCGAATTCCATTGAGCCCGAGAATTTTCATGCGCTCCGTCACCGCCGCGGGACCGCCGGCTTCGCGCAGCATCAGATCGGCGGCGGAATTGTCGCTGATGACGATCGCCATTTCCATGATGTTTTCGAGCGAAAGCACGACGCCGGGGTGAAACAGAAGATCGGTGATGCGGCCGCTGCCGGGATGGAGATCGGACGGGCGCAGCGTGATCATCTTGTCGAGCGTCAGCTGGCCCGAATCCGCCAGCGCCATGATCTGAACCGCGATCGGCACTTTCACGGCACTCGCCTGCGGAAATCGTTCGGTGCCGTTCAGCGAGACATAACGGCCGCTCTCGATGTGAAGCGCGGCGACGCCCACTCGCGCGTCGGTCGTTTTCGCGAGCAACTCGAGCTGCTCCTCGAGCCGCTCCATCGAGGCGTCGGACGACGCAGCGAAGATGCAGGGCGAGAGGATAACGGCCACGACGAAAGCCGCAACTGCCTTCATGTCCTGAGTGTACAGAAGCTATCTCGGGCGGCGCTCAATGGTGACTTTGCGGATCACGACCGGCGTCACCGGACGCTCACCTTTTACCGGCACCTGCGAGATCTGGTCCACCACGTCCTGACCGGAAACGACGTGGCCGAAGACCGTATATTTGCCGTTGAGCGGTTTCTGCGGTGAGACGGTGATGAAGATCTGGCAGCTCGCTGTATTCGGTCTGCCGGCATTGGCCATGGCGAGCGCGCCAGGTTCGGCGAAATTGCGCAGGGGGTTGATCTCGTCGTGAAGATCGGGGATTCCGCAGGGCAGGCCTTCCTTCACCTGGCCCGTCTGGATCATGAAATCTTTCACGACGCGATGGAACGTGAGCCCGTTGTAAAAGGGCCTGGCGACTTTGTCGGCAGACTTGTTGTACGTGGCCTTTTTGCCTTCCACGAGCGCAATGAAATTATCTACGGTCTTCGGGCTGGTGTCGCGATAGAGCTGCGCGACGATTTCTCCCATGGACGTATCGAAATGCGCATAAAGAGCATAATCGGGTTTCGCCTGCTGCGCCGGGAGAAGCAGCGCGCCGAACGCGATGGAGAGAGCGAGCAATCGCATCAGTGGTCCCTTCTTTCGATGATGACTTTGTTGAGAATCACCGGCGTGGTGGGGCGGTCCATGAATGTTGGCACGCCGGCGATTTTATCCGCGACTTCCTGGCCCGACGACACGACGCCGAAAATCGTGAACGTTCCGTTCAGGTGATTGGCGGGACCGGCAGTAATGAAGATCTGGCACGAAGCGCTGTCGGGACGTCCGAGATTCGCCATCGCGAGGCGGCCCGGCACGTTGAATCGCATATCGGGATCGATCTCATCCGGAATCGGCTCGACGCCGCAATTACTGCTCCCGGTTCCATTCACGTCGCCCGTCTGAATCATGAAGCCTTTGATCACGCGATGGAATGTCAGACCGTCATAGAAGCGCTTGTTGACCATGTGGGTGGCGCTGGCGTCGGCCGATGGCTTTGTCCCTGTCGCGAGTTCAACGAAATTCTTTACGGTTTCCGGAGCTTTGTCTTCCAACAGGCGGATGACGATTTGTCCCATCGAGGTATCAAAGATGGCGTAAAGTCCCGGCCCGGAAGCATTGGGATCGGGCGCGACGGGCGCACGTGCAGGGGCCGTTTCCTGACTTAATGCAAACCCCGCCGCCAGGAGACAAAACAGAATAAATCGCACCATCGACTGAATTTTACAACGCATTCCGGCGGAAGAAATGGTCGTAAACGCACAAAGTGGTGAAACCGATTTTTCCGCACACGCGTAGGAGAAAGCAGAACTGGTGGTTACCGTGGCGGCGGTGTTCGCAGGTCCGCTGGCCGGCGCGAAAGTATGGCTTTACGACTCAGCTCCGCGCACCCTTCAACTGAGAGATAGAGAGGTTTATTGTGCGTTTAAAACGACAGGCTATTTGTGTGTCCCTCGGCGCGCTGCTCACCGCCGGACTTTCCATGGCGCAGAGCGCCAACGTATATTTCGGCATTGGCACGGCGACGGATGGTTCCAGCGGTCAGCAGATCGATACGTTCGGCACAGGGAATTACGTAACAACTCCGAAGCTCGATGGCGTTTTCCCGAAGCTGGGAGCAAGCCTCATGTGGTCGCCCCATCTGGGAGTCGGGGCGGACGTGACCTGGCGCGGGAGTCGCGCCGATTATGCGGGGCTGCTCTACCGGGCAACGTTCTACGACTTCGATGCCATATTCGAACCGGTGAGCACGAAGCGCTTCGAGCCGGAAATCCACGCCGGTCTTGGCGGGATGCGACTTGGCTATTCCTACAATGCCACGCAGTGCGATCCGTTCGGCGGGTGCCAGACTTCAAACCAGGCGGTTACGAGCTCTACGCACTTCCAGCTTCATCTGGGAGTCGCGGCGCGATTTTACGTGACGGACCACGTATTCGTCCGCCCGGCTTTCGACTATCACTACGTGCACAACCTGTTCCAGTTCGCCAGTAACAACGTGCCGGAGTATTCGCTTGGGGTTGGCTATAGTTTCGGACGCGACTAGCTTTTGAGCGGAGCGGCGAGATGTCGCGTCTCAGGCGGGCGTGGAACGGTCTCCTTCCACGCCCGCTTTCCTTTTCAGCGGTCTTTGTCTTCGACCAGTGATTTCAGGCGCGTCAGTTCGCTGTCGATGCGGCGGCCGCGCCGCACCAGCATAAGAACGTAGGCGAGCACAATGATCCAGGCCGCCGAATAGCCGTAGAAAAAATAGAGTTGATTCGCTTCCATTCGTTCGAGTCCCCGTTATATCGCATGCAGCTCGCGCCGCAATGAATCCATTTCGCGCCGCACGGTTTCCTGGCGCAGGCGGAGCGAAATCAGAGCGCCGCCGATCAGCAGATAGACCACCCACATCAGAAGAAACGGCGGCCACCAGCTCGGGTCCATCTTGCCGGTTTCGAGCACCGGCGAGGGATGCTGCATGCGCGCGTCGCGCAGGCGGATCGCAAAGAACACGAGCGGAATATCGGCTACCGCGAGAATCGCCAGAATGGCCGACATGGTGGCGCGCTGCGTGGCATCGGCCACAGCCGGCCGCATCAGCAGATAGCCGAGATACAGCATGAAACACATGAACTGGCTGGTGAGGCGAAAATCCCACGTCCACCAGATGCCCCAGATGATGTGGCCCCAAAGGCTGCCGGTCACCAGATTGATGAGCGTGAAGACCTGCGCGACTTCGACATTGGAAACCGCGAGCGAATCCGCATGAAAATCTTTCTTCGCCAGGAACCTGATGCTGTTCCAGACGGCCACGCCGTAAAACGTGAACGCGGCGAAGGCGGCCGGAACGTGCACCAGCAGCATCTTGCCGATGGGCCCCTGCTGGGCCTCATCCGGCATTCGGACAAGGATGTCGTACATCGTCGCCACCATCAGGATGGTGCCGAGAATCGCGAGGATATAGATCTTCTTTTCGCGCATGAAAGCCCTGTTATGTGACCAGAATAAACTCTATCAGGTAAAGCGACAACGCCGTGAAGATCGCGTCGAAAACCGCGACCAGACGCAGGTTGGGCTCGTTATTGACCACGTCGCCCCGCAGCAGCGAGGTCGACATTTCCATCGCCCCGATCAGCAGCGGAATGAGAAGCGGATAGTGGAGCACAGGCAGCATCAGTTCCCGCAGCCGCACGTTGACGGTCACGGCGCTGAAAGCGACGCCGGTAACCGTGATGCCCCACGTCGCCAGCAGCATCAGACCAAAATGCGGCCAGAAGGTTTTGAGCCAGATGATGTTGTTGAACAGCCCGTAGAACGGCAGCGAAACCAGCTCCACCACCATCAGGAGCGTGAAGCTCGAAATCGCTTTGCCGAGGAACAGCGCCCACGCGGGCACGGGCGAGGCCACCAGAACATCCAGGCAATCATTCGGGACTTCGCGCGTGAAGCTGCGGTTGACGATGAGCGATCCGGCGAAGACGTAGACGATCCAGAGAAGGCCGCCGGAGATATCGTAGAGCTCGTCGCGCTCGAGATCGAAGGCGAAGCTGAAAAGCACCAGCACCACGAGCGCGAACGACACGGCGGCGTTCAGAGCTTCCTTGGTACGGAATTCCGTGCGCAGGTCCTTGCGCGCGATGAAGAGGGCGGAAAGCAGGTCGCGCTTCACTGCTGCTTCTCCTCATACTTGCGGTAGAGCCAGCCGGGATCGAGCAGCATTTCGACGGTGCGCTCGCCGGAGTGCACGATGCGGCCGCGTTCGAGCAGCGCCACCTGCGTCGCAAGCTCCATGGCTTCGCGGATCTGATGGGTCGACATGACGATGGTGGCGCCTTTGGCCAGCGCGTCGCGCAGCAGATCGTGCAGAACGCCGATCGCGCGGTCATCGAGCGAAGTGAAGGGCTCATCGAGCAGCAGAACTTCGGGACTGTGCAGAAAGGCGCGCGCGATCGCGAGGCGCTGCCGCATGCCGCGCGAAAATTCCCGGGCGAAGCCATCACGGACGCGACTGAGACCCACGCGTTCTAGCGCGGCCTCGGCGGCGGTCTGCGGATTCGCCACGCCCATTAACTGGCCGAACAGCGTGAGGTTTTCGATGGCCGAAAGATCGTCGTACACGCCGATGCCGTGCCCGAGGTAGCCGATGCGCTCGCGCATTTTTCCGGCAGCCGGCTGGCCGAAGATCGTGACTTCGCCTTTGCTCGGTTTCGAAAGATTGGCGAGGATGCGGAGC
>CAZPZE010000450.1:0-10697 GCA_964590625.1 uncultured Solibacteraceae bacterium | reverse complement strand
TCTCCACTCAGGACTGCTCCCGCGCGGGCGCAGCGCGTACTCATGTTTCCTGCTAACATGAGCGGCCATGAGCCGATTCTCCGAAATTCCGCAGCCCGATGGTTCACTGGAAGTTCTGCTGGGTAATCAGGCGTTAACGTGCATCGTGTGCCGCAATATGCGATTTCGGGAGCGGACCTCGCTGCTCAATACGAGGGCCGGGGAACTCTTCGGCGTCGCGTGGGCGGATAAGCGCGCCACGAATTACATCTGCACCAATTGCGGATACGTCTTCTGGTTCGCGGATTAGTTAGCCGCCGCCCACGAACATCACGATCTCCACTTCCGCGCCGCTTTCCACCTGCGTCGCGCCCCACGAATCGCGTTTCACGATCTCGCGGTTGAGTTCGATCGCCACGCGCTCCGGCGCGAGTTCGAGGGCCTGTACTAAGCCGTACAGGGTAGTGCCGGCGGGGAAAGAACGGGGTTCGCCGTTCAGCCGGATGTGCATGTCGCTCGCCATCTTTTCGTCAGAGAGACCCGTGCTCTATTATAGTTCCTTAGGGAAAAGCAGCCTCCGTTCCCAGGGCAGTTTCCCAGACTCATCCATGCCAACTTCAACGCCAGAACAATGGCTCCCGATCCTGCTGCAGGCGGCGCTGGCGTTCGTCATTGCGTGCGCACTCGTTGGGCTTTCATTCCTGATCGGCCGCAAGGTTAAGAACCGCGTCAAGGACATGCCGTATGAGTGCGGCATCGCACCTACCGGCGACGCGCGGGACCGCTTCAGCGTTAAGTTTTATCTGGTGGCGATGCTGTTCATCCTGTTCGACATCGAAGCCATCTTTCTTTATCCCTGGGCTGTTGTGTACAAGCAGCTCAAGATGTTCGCATTCGTGGAGATGCTGGCGTTCGTCATCTTAATCATGGCGGGCTTCTTTTTCGTGTGGAAAAAGGGCGTGCTGGACTGGGCGAGCAACGATCCTGAAGCGCGTCCGCCAGTTTTGGCCCGTAACCGCGGGGAAGGACGCTAACGCCTCGTAAAAAACGATGCTTCCCGATTCCTTACGCGAGAACCCTACAGCAGCCGCGCTGGCCGATCTGGCGGCCGATGGCAAATTCGAATTTGGCGAGCTCACGATCGAAGTGGAGCCGGGAAACATTCTGGCGGCGCTGGGACGCGTGCGCAATGACCTCGGCTTTAACCGGCTCAGCACCATAACCGGCGTGGATCTTTATCCCGCCGAGCCGCGCTTCGCGGTGATCTATCACGTGCAGTCGATCGCGACGCGCGAACGGCTCCGCATCAAAACGCGTGTTCCGGGCGACAATCCGGAGCTTGAATCGGCCTGTTCCGTCTATCCGGCGGCGAACTGGTACGAACGCGAAACTTTTGACTTTTTCGGGGTTCGCTTCCTGAATCATCCCGATCTGAAGCGAATCATGCTGCCGGAAGATTTCGAAGGCAATCCGCTCCGCAAAGACTTCCCGGTTACCGGGTTGAGGTATTAAAACTATGGCGATCGAAACCGGCCCAACCCGCGTGCTCGACGTCGAGCTGGACTACGAAAAACACATTAACGACCCGAAAGCCCATCGCACGATGGTGCTCAACATGGGTCCGCAGCACCCGTCGACTCACGGCGTGCTGCGCCTGCTGCTCGAACTGGACGGCGAAACCATCCTCAAGGCCGCTCCGGATATCGGCTATCTCCACACCGGCATCGAAAAGGAATTCGAGGCGAAGACTTACCAGCAGGGCGTGACCCTGACAGACCGCATCGACTACCTCGCGCCGCTTTCGAACAATCTGGTCTACTGCCTCGCCGCCGAAAAACTGCTGGGCCTCGAAATTCCGCCGCTGGCGCAGTGGACGCGCGTGATGCTGGCCGAACTGACGCGCCTCAACAGCCACCTGGTGTGGCTGGGAACGCACGCCATCGATATCGGCGCGATGACCGTGTTCCTCTACTGCTTTCGCGAGCGCGAAGACATCCTGCGCATCTTCGAGATGTTCTCGGGCCAGCGCATGATGACCAGCTATTTCCGCATCGGCGGCCTCGCGCTGCCGCATCCGCGCGGCTGGCAGAAGCGCGTGAAGGATTTCGTCGACATCTTCCCGTCCCGCGTGGATGAGTACGAAGAACTGCTCACCGGCAACGCCATCTGGACAGGCCGCACGAAGGGCGTCGGCTACATTTCGCTCGACGACATGATCAACCTCGGCGTCACCGGCCCCATGCTGCGCGCCGCTGGTCTGGCGCTCGATATCCGCAAGGACGCGCCCTACTCGAGCTACGAGAAATTCGATTTCAAGGTCCCGACGAGCACCGATAATGACGTGTTCGCGCGCTATCAGGTGCGTCTCGCGGAGATGCGCGAATCGGCGAAGATCATCCGCCAGGCGCTCGAAGGCATGCCGAGCGGATCGCATCAGGCGGATGCGCCGGGCATCGTGCTGCCGGAACGCGAAAAGATGAAGACCCAGATGGAGTCGCTCATCTATCACTTCAAGATCGTGACGGAAGGCTTCCGCGTCCCGGCCGGCGAAGTTTATCAGGCGATCGAATCGCCGCGCGGCGAAGTCGGCTGTTATATGGTGAGCGATGGCACGCAGAAGCCTTATCGCGTGCACTGGCGCGGTCCGAGCTTCGGCAATCTGCAGTCGATCCCGAGGCTGATTGAAGGAACGCTGATCGCCGACGTCATCGCGGCGCTCGGCAGTATGGACTTCGTGCTGGGAGATACGGACCGGTAACCATGACCTTTTCCCCCGAAACAGAGGCCCGTTTCGCGAAGTTCCTCGCGAAGTATCCCGCGGAGCGCAGGCGTTCGGCCGTCATCCCGATGCTGATCTACGGGCAGGATGAAGTGGGCGCGATCACCGATGAGCTGATCGAGGAAGTTGCAAAGCGGACCGGCGTGACGCCGCTGCAGGTCACCGAAGTGGTGGGCTTCTACTCGATGCTCCACCGCAAGCCGCAGGGCAAGTATCACGTGCAGGTGTGCACGAACATTTCCTGCCTGCTGGTGGGCGGCGCGGAATTGTGGGAGCAGGCCTGCCACAAACTGGGAATCGGACATAAGCAGGTAACCGCGGACGGCCGCATTTCGCTTGAAGAAGTGGAGTGCATGGGCGCCTGTTCGTGGGCTCCGGCGGTGCAGGTGAATTACGACTTCTATCATGATGTGACTCCGGCGCAGCTCGATAAACTGCTCGATGGCCTGGCCGCCGGCAAAAAGCCCGAAGACATTGCGGAAGTTTCGAAGGTGAATCCTTAATGCTGTACAACCAACCCAATCCGCTCGAAGTACGCGTGCTGACGCGGCGGTTTGGCCTGCCGAATTCGCACTCGATCGAGACCTATCTTGCGAACGATGGCTACAAGGCGTTTGAAAAAGCGCTGGGCATGACGCAGGAGCAGATCATCGACGAGGTGAAGGCCTCCGGTCTGCGCGGCCGCGGCGGCGCGGGCTTCCCGACCGGCATGAAGTGGGGCTTCGTTCCCCGCCAGTCGCCCAAGCCGAAGTACATCGTGGTCAACGCGGATGAATCGGAGCCCGGCACCTGCAAGGACCGCCTGCTCATCGAGTACGATCCGCATCAGTTGATCGAGGGTGTTCTGATCGCCGGCCTCGCAGTCGGCGCGCAGCAGGGCTACATTTATATCCGCGGCGAATACCGGTATCTGATCGAGCTGATGGACCGGGCAATCGACGAAGCGTATGCCAAAGGCATGCTCGGCGATAACATCATGGGCCGCGGCGTGAAGTTCAATCTGGCGACGCATTCGGGCGCGGGCGCTTACGAATGCGGCGAGGAATCGGCGCTGCTCGAATCGTTCGAAGGCAAGCGCGGCAATCCCCGAATTCGTCCTCCGTTCCCGGCCGTGGCGGGCGCGTATCAGTGCCCCACGGTGCTGAACAATGTCGAGACCTACTGCGCGGTGCCGTCCATCATTCTGCATGGCGGCGCGTACTTCGCCGGTCTCGGAACACCGAAAAACGGCGGCACGCGTCTGTTCTGCCTCTCCGGTCACGTCAACAAGCCCGGCGTTTACGAACTGCCGATGGGCTTCAACCTCATGCGCATGATCAATGAGGTGGGCGGCGGCGTGCGCGGCGGCAAGAAACTCAAGGCCGTGATTCCCGGCGGATCTTCTTGCCCGGTCCTGAAGGCCCATGAGTGCGATGTCGCGATGGATTTCGATTCCGTGGCCGCGATCAAGTCGATGCTCGGGTCGGGCGGCGTGGTCGTGATGGACGAAGACACCTGTATGGTGGGCGCTGCGCTTCGCATCATGCGGTTTTATGCGCACGAAAGCTGCGGCTGGTGCATCCCGTGCCGCGAAGGTACAACGTGGCTGCGCAAGCTGCTGACGCGTTTCCACGAAGGCATGGGAACCCGCAGTGACATCGTTCTGATCGGCGATCTTTCGAAGAACATGCTGGGCCGCACCTTCTGCCCGCTGGGCGACGCGGCGGCCATGCCGACCATTTCGTTCGTGGAAAAATTCCGGGATGAGTTCGAGGCTCACCTCGATGGGAAACCTTGTCCGTTTGATAAGAAACTGGTGGCTGCATAATGGCTGATCTGGTTAAATTCACAATCGACGGCCGCGAGCTCGAAGCGCCAGCCGGCACGCTGGTGATCGAAGCGGCCAAGCGAAACGGCATCGAGATCCCTTCGTTCTGTTATTACGAAGGCTATTCGCTGCAGGCCGCCTGCCGCATGTGTCTGGTGGAAGTGGAGAAGATGCCGAAGATGCAGGTGGCGTGCACGCTGCCTGTGGGGAACGGCATGGTGATCCGGACCGACACCGAGCAGGTGCGCAATGCCCGCAAATCCACGCTGGAATTTCTGCTCGGTAATCACCCGCTCGATTGTCCCGTCTGCGATAAAGGCGGCGAGTGCGAACTGCAGGACATGGCGTTCCGCTATGGCGCGGACGAAAGCCGCTTCACCGAGACCAAGCTGCACGTGGATGAGCAGCAATGGTCGCCGGTGGTTTTCTACGACGGACCGCGCTGCATCCTCTGCTTCCGCTGCGTTCGCGTCTGCAATGAAGGAATGGGCGTTGGCGCTCTCGGCGTCATCAACCGCGGCTCGTCTTCGCTGATCGCGCCGAATGAGAACGATCATCTGGAATGTGACGAGTGCGGGCAGTGCATCGACATCTGCCCTGTGGGCGCGCTGACGAGCGGTGCTTATCGTTATCAGACGCGGCCGTGGGAGATGGAGCACGTCGGCACTATCTGCACGCACTGCGCGGATGGCTGCAAGACGACGCTGGGCGTCCGGAACGACGAAATCATGCGCGGCAACAACCGCGACCGGTCCGGCGTCAATGGCGAGTTCCTCTGCGTGAAGGGCCGCTACGCGTACGATTTCTACAATCACGGCGAGCGCCTGCAATCGCCGATGATTCGCGTGGGCGGCAAGCTGGAGCCGGTCTCCTGGTCGAAGGCCCTGGAACTGGTAGCCAACAAGTTCGGCGCGATCCGCTCGCATTCGGGCCAGATCGGCGTGATTGGCTCGAACCACACGACCAACGAAGAAAATTTCTATCTGCAGAAGTTCGCCCGCGCCGGTCTCAATACGAACAACATTGATCATCACCGCACAGGCGACGTCGTTACGCTGATTGACGCGCTCAGCGGCACTTCCGGTCAGCTCGCGACCACGCAGGACCTTTACGAGAACAAAGCATTCCTCCTGATCGGCTGCGATCTGGCGCTCGAGCATCCGTTCCTTGCGTTTCAGATTCGCGCCAGCCAGCGGCATCACGCGGCGCACATTTACACGATCACGCCGATGGAAGTCCGCGAAGATAAATTCGCGGTGCGCGCCATCCGCAAGCCTCACGGCCACGAGCTTGAGGCGCTCGAAGAACTCCGCAGCGCGCTGGCGGCCGAGCCGGAGCTGGTGATTGTGTTCAGCGATTCCGTGAAGGGCGACGGCGTCCGGCGTCTGGTCGAATTCGGGCAGTCGCTCGGAATTCCGGTCAAGTACTGCGCGCTCGTCGATTACTCCAACTCGCGCGGCGCAATCGACATGGGTCTTGTGCCCGAATTGCTGCCGGGCTATCATCCGTCGAACACGGCGGGGCTTTCCGTCAGGGAAATGCTGGCATCGGATTCACTCGAAGCGCTCTGGGTTGTCGGCGCGAATCCGCTGAAAGACGCGCCGATGGCGTCGAAGAAAACCTTCGTCGTGGTGCAGGACATGTTCCTCACCGAGACAGCGCAGCGCGCGGACGTGGTCCTGCCCTCCGCGAATGCCTACGAGAAGAACGGCACCGTGACGAACGTCTGCGGCGAAGTGCAGCGTCTGACGCGCGCGGTTTCGGCGGTCGGCGTGAAGACGGATCTCGAAATCATCGGCCTGATCGCGAAGGAAATGGGACTCGCGCAGGTGGTTGGTCCGTGGCATCCCGAAACGGTTTACAACGAAATCCGCAAGACCGTGAAGGGCTACAACATTCCGCTCGCGATGCTTGCCGTGCAGAGCCAGCAGACCGCTCCTGTCAATGGACGCGTGCCGGTTGAGGCGCGGCCCGATCTGATTCACAGTTCGCACAACGGCCTGTTCGAGTCAGGCACGCTGGGACGATATTCTAAGGTACTGAATTCGGTGATGGAAGCCCGCATGAACCGGTACAAAGAGGAGGAGCTGACGCACCCGTGAGTCCGGCCTCCCTCGAATTTCTGATCGCGACCGTTATCAAGCTCGCCCTGATTGCTTTCGTATTGCTGACGGCGGTTGCCTACATCGTGTGGGTGGAACGCAAAGTCATCGCACACGTGCAGGTTCGCATGGGTCCGTCGCGCGTGGGTCCGCATGGCCTGCTGCAGCCGCTGGCCGATCTGATCAAACTGATCGCCAAGGAAGGCGTGATTCCGGCGAACGTAAATAAGCCGTTCTACCTGGCGGCGCCCGTCCTTGCCGTTTTCACCGCACTGATTTCCATTTCCGTCATTCCGTTCGGCACGAGCGTCACCGTCCTGGGCCACAAGACCATGATGGAACTGGCCGACGTCAACGTGGGAATCCTGGTGATTCTCGCTGTCAGCTCGCTCGGTGTGTATGGCATCGCGCTGGGCGGATGGGCTTCGAACAGCAAGTACAGCCTGCTCGGCGGCCTGCGCAGTTCCGCGCAGATGATCAGCTACGAACTGCCGATGAGCCTGGCGATCGCGGCCCCGCTGCTGAGCGAAGGTTCGCTGAGCCTGCGCAAAATCGTGGACGCGCAGTACGGCTCCTGGCACGGGATTCCGCACTGGGCGATCTTCGCATTTCCGTTTCCCCAGATTTTCAGCTTCATCATTTTCATGATCGCGGCGTTCGCCGAAACCAATCGCATTCCGTTCGATCTTCCTGAAGCGGAAAACGAACTGGTCGCCGGCTTCCATGTGGAATACAGCAGCCTGGGTTTCGCGGCGTTCTCGACCGCGGAATACGCCAATATGGTGACGGTCTGCTCGGTGGCGACGCTGCTCTTCCTCGGCGGATGGCATCCGCTGTGGCCGGTGAAGTGGGGCTCGAATCTGTTCGCTCCCGCGATCTTCGCGCTTGCCGCGGCACTTTGCTTCTATCACGGCCTGAATCCCGCGCGGCCGTTTGACCGGATCACGCTGCCGGTGTTTGGCGTGGTTTTCCTGGGATGCGCGGGCCTGTTCCTGTTCCCGCCGCTGGTGCCGGTTCTGATGCCGCTGTTCTGGTTCCTGGCGAAGGTCAGTTTCCTTCTCTTCGTCTTTATCTGGATTCGCGCGACTCTGCCGCGCTTTCGCTATGACCAGTTGATGAGCTTCGCCTGGAAATTCCTCTTCCCGGTGGCGCTGGTGAATCTGCTGATCACCGGCTTTCTGGTGGCTTTGGTTTCGTAGATGGTAGACCTCGCATTTTTCAGCATCTTCGCGCTCGTCGCAGTGCTCTGCGCGCTCAATGTGGTGGTGCAGCGGCATCCGATTTCGAGCGCGCTCTCGCTCGTCGGCGTGATGGCATCGCTCGCCGTGCTCTATCTGATGCTGGGCGGCGAATTCATCGCCATGGCGCAGATCATCGTTTACGCAGGCGCGGTCATGGTGCTGTTTGTGTTCGTCATCATGCTGCTGAACGCCGGCGTGGAAGTGCGCCGCGGCCGTTCGTGGACGGCGACGATTCTCGGCGCTCCCGCGCTGTTAGGACTTCTCGGCGTTCTGGCCTGCCTGCTGGCCCGCTGGTTCCCGAACTCGCCGGTCATCAAATTCGGCGATTTCGCCAACGGCGGCGCGGAGAAAATAGGCTACGCGCTGTTCACCGATTATCTGCTGCCGTTTGAAGTGACTTCGGTTCTGATCCTGATCGCCATTCTGGGCGCCGTTGTTCTCGCCCGAAAGGAGTTGGATTAATCCACATGCCCCCGATTCCCAATGGCGTGCCGGAATCCTTTTATCTCGCGCTGAGCGCCGTGCTGTTCGTCATCGGCGTCGCCGGATTCGTTTTCCGCCGCAACATCATTACGGTTTTCATGTGCATCGAGCTGATGCTCAATGCCGTCAATCTCAGCTTTGTAACCTTCGCGAACCAGCACAAGCAGGTCGAAGGCAACCTATTCACGTTCTTCGTGATGGTGGTGGCCGCCGCTGAAGCCGCTGTCGGTCTCGCCATCATCCTGACGGTGTTCAAGAACCGCACCACTCTGAACATCGACGAAGTGGATTCCCTCAAGAACTGATGCAGAATCTCTGGATCATCCCCGCGCTGCCGTTCGTTGGCTTTCTGATCAACGGCATTTTTGGGCGCAAACTGCCGCAGGCCGTGATCAAGCTGGTCGCGATCCTGAGCGTCGTGTTGTCGTTCGGTTTCGTCCTGAAGGTTTACGCGACGGCGGGCGACCTCGCCGCCAATCCGATCAAAGAACATTACTTCACCTGGATCAAGAGCGGCGCCTTCAGCGTCGGCTGGGATTTCGGCGTCGACAAGCTGACCATGATCATGCTGATGGTCGTGACCGGCATCGGCTCGCTCATCCATATTTACGCCACCAGCTACATGGAGCACGAGGAAGGCTACTACCGGTTCTTCGCCTACCTCAACCTCTTCATGTTCTTCATGCTGAACCTGGTGCTGGCGGCGAATTATCTGCTGCTGTTCGTCGGCTGGGAAGGCGTGGGTCTTTGCAGCGATCTGCTGATCGGCTTCTACTTCGTGAAGCACAGCGCGACGACCGCGGGTAACAAGGCGTTCATCGTGAACCGCATCGGCGACTTCGGCTTTTCGCTGGCGATGTTCCTGATCGCGGTCAACTTCGGTTCGCTCGATTTCAATACCGTGCTCCCCGCGGCGGCCGGCAAGCCCACCGCAACGCTGACGACGATTGCGCTCCTGCTGCTCGTCGGAGCGTGCGGTAAATCGGCGCAGTTCCCGCTCTATGTCTGGCTGCCGGACGCGATGGAAGGTCCGACGCCGGTTTCCGCTCTTATCCACGCCGCCACCATGGTGACCGCCGGCGTCTACATGTGCACGCGCTCGGCCGCGATCTTCACGCATGCGCCCGCTGCCATGGAGACCGTCGCGATCATCGGCGTCTTTACCGCGACGTTCGCCGCCACCATCGGCCTGACGCAATACGACATCAAGAAAGTTTTCGCGTACTCCACGGTTTCGCAGCTCGGGTACATGTTCCTGGGCGTCGGCGTCGGGGCATTCTCGGCCGGCATCTGGCACCTGATGACGCACGCGTTCTTCAAAGCGCTGCTCTTCCTCGGCGCCGGCAGCGTGATTCACGCCTGCCACGGCGAGCAGGATATGCGGCATATGGGCGGCCTGAAGAAATACGCTCCGTGGAGTTGCCTGGTCCTGGCCTGCGCTTCGCTTGCGATCTCGGGCTTTCCGTTTACTTCCGGCTACTTCAGTAAGGACGCGATTCTGGGCGCCGCTTACGCTCATGCGCCGTGGATGTACTGGGTCGGCGTGATTACGGCCGGCATGACGGCGTTCTATGTGTGGCGCGCCTTCTGGATGACTTTCTGGGGCGAATACCGCGGCCACGGGCATCCGCACGAATCCAACTGGACGATGCTCGGCCCGCTCGTTGTTCTGGCCGTGCTCTCCATCGTTGGCGGATTCCTCTTCAACGTTCCGCAGATTCTCAGTGGGATGTTCCCGATCCACGAAGCAGTGGAGGGCAGTGCCGGCCCGGGCGAACTGGTGCTGACCGGCATCTCGGTCGCTTTCGGACTCGGCGGGATCGCGCTTTCTTATCTGATGTACGTCGTGAACCCCGCAATCCCGGAGAAGATTACCTCCGCGCTCGGCGGCATCTACACGCTGGTCTACAACAAATACTTTGTCGATGAAGCTTACGACGTCGCTGTCGTCCAGCCCCTCGTGCATGGTTCCGAGACGATTCTCTGGAAGACGGCCGACGCCGGCCTGATCGATGGCATCGTCAACGGCGTGGGCACGGAATCGAAGGGCATCGGCGGCATCCTCCGGTTACTGCAATCCGGCAACATCCGAAGTTACGCCACCTGGGTAGTGATCGGGGCCGTCGCGGTGATTGTCGCGATCGGGATCGGCGGAGGTGCGCGATGAACCTTCTCGAAATCGTTCTCGCTATTCCCGCCATCGGCTTCCTCCTGACGATGCTGATTCCGCGCTCGCAGGAATTCGCGGTGCGCGCGTTCACTCTCGCGGTTTCGGTGGTGGCATTCCTGCTTTCGATCGGCCTCGC
>CAZPZE010000449.1:0-1513 GCA_964590625.1 uncultured Solibacteraceae bacterium | reverse complement strand
GCCCACGGCAATCCCGTACGGAGTCGAGCCAACGCTCACGGGTCCACTCAGCGTGTATCCTCCGTTTCCGTTGGCCAGAAGGATGGTGACCGTGCCGGGGCTGGAGGAATCGGCGATAGCGAAGTCCGGCAACTGGTCGTTATTGAAATCGCCGATGACGGCTGCCTGAGCGGAGGTGCCTCCGGAAATCGGGCTGCCGAAGGTGAATGTGCCTCCCGGCTTTGCCGCGCTGACGATAAAGCTGCGGGTGACCGGCGTGGCTGCCGCGAAGCCCGAGCCGCCGGGCTGCGTGGCCTGGATCTGGCAGCTTCCGCCGTTCACGATCATGACGAGATTGCCGGCGGTTTTGCAGACACCCGGAGTGAGCGAGGCAATAGTGACCGGCAGATGCGAACTCGCTTGAGCGGCAACGACGATGGGCGATCCGCCGAAAATCTGGAACGGAATCGCATCGAACGAAATCGTCTGGGTCTGCGGGCTGGTGATGTTGAAGGTGTTCGTGACGTCCGTCGCGGGCGCCCAGGTGGAATCGCCGGCCTGGCTGGCGGTGATAGCGCAGGAGCCAGCCGACAGGAGCGTGACGACATTGCCGGAGACGCTGCAGGCAGTGGAGTTCGTGGAGTAGCTGACGGGCAGGTTCGAAGACGCGGTTGCTGCCAGGGTTACGCTGCCGGAGCCGAGCACCTGATCGCTGATCGCGGGGAACGTGATGGTCTGCGGCTGCAGCGCGGCCTGAACCGTGATGGAAATGGTGTTGCTGGCTATAGCAGAGGTTCGCGCATCGCCGCCATAGCTGGCGAAGATCGAGTGCGCACCCACACCCAGAGTGCTCGTGCTGAATGTGTAGGGACTGGCCGCCTGGGCGGACTGCCCCATTGGCGAGGTTCCATCGAGAAAGAACACGGACCCGGTCGGTACGTTGAATGCCGGCGTCGCCGGAGTGACGGTGACCGTGAGCGGCACCGAAGTTCCCTGCGTGATCGTGGAGGCCGCGGTGGTGGTGAGTGAAGCCGTGACGGCCGTCTGGCCGCCGCTCAGGAAGGTCAGATGGTTGAGCGCGGAATCGATGAAAGAGAGATCCGGATAGCCGTCATGATTGAAATCCCACATGGCCGCCGCACCCAGAGTGGATCCAGTCGCGAAGTTCCCGCCGATTGCGGTTGTAAACGTGCCGTCGCCGGCGCCGAGCGCCGCCACGATGCCGTCGGCCGTCGAAATCACGAGATCCGGATGGCCGTCGCCGTTGATGTCGCCGATGGAAATACTCTTCGGGGCATTCGGTGTCGTGATGGTGCTGCCTACGGGCGACGTGAAGTTGCCGGCCCCGTCGCCGGTCAGAATCGTTACGCTGTCCGCGCTGGAATTGCCGACAGCAAGGTCGAGCTTGCCGTCTCCATTGAAGTCGCCGGTGGCGATGGTGGTGGAGCCGGCGGCGGTTGTGAACGGACTGTTCACCGCGGGAGCAAATCCGTTGGCGAGATTATTGATCAGAACAGTCGCGTAACCCTGGCTG
>CAZPZE010000448.1:0-10637 GCA_964590625.1 uncultured Solibacteraceae bacterium | reverse complement strand
TGGCAATATCGTCGATGGCCTTCAGCCGAGTCAGTTTCACCTTTATGACAACGGCGTGGAACAGAATATCCGGGTCGACACGGCTTACATGCCGATCTCGCTGGTAGTGGCGATCGAAAAATCCGCCCGCGTGGAAGCGGTGTTGCCGCAGCTCAAAAAGCTGGGCATCCTGCTCACGCAGATCACGGGTAAATCCGGTGAAGCCGCAATCCTCGAATACGATTGCCACCTGAAGACCACGGTGGATTTCACCACCGACAACGACAAGATCAAGTCGGCAATTGAAAACCTGAAGCCTGGCTGCAGCGGAACGCGCCTCGATGACGCGGTCGAACAGGGCATCACGATGCTGAAGCATCGGCCCTCCAGCAACCGCAGGGTTCTGCTGGTGGTTGGTGAGACGCGCGATGAGGGCAGCGAAGCGCACTTAAAAGAAGTGCTGGCGATGGCCTCGCTCGAAAACGTGGAAATCGATCAGGTCGATATCTCGCAGGTCGTCGTCCGGTTGACCGGAAAGCAGGATCAGCCCTATCCGCGGGCCGATCACGATGTGGCGAATATGAATCTGCCGATGGGGATTCCGAGCACCCCCACCACAGCCGACCAGTATTTCGGCCTTTCGAACCGCGCCCAGTTCATCCCGGTGCTGAAAGAAATTCTCACGGATACGAAGCGCATCTTCGTGAAAGATCATTCCACCCAGTTCGTGAATGCCACGGGCGGGTCGCAGTACACCTTCTATCGCCAGCATGGGCTGGAAGAGGCCATTCAAAAGATCAGCCAGGATCTTCACAGCCAGTACCTGATTTCGTACGCGCCAAGCAACGCGGGCGAGGGCGGCTTCCACACTATCAGCGTGTCAATCGACCGCGAGCCCACTTACAAGGCGCGCACCCGGCCCGGTTACTACATCGGCGGCGGCGCGCAATAATCTTACTTGAGACTTTCAGGCGGCATGGGGCACGGCGAAGGCCGCAGCGGCCCACGAAATCACAGGGATAAGCCGGATACCCCGAAGCGTCCCGCATCCGAACGGCTGCGCGATCTCTGGCCGGATATCCGGGACTTAGTCCGCCCGCGGCGGGGCCTGCTGCTGCTCGGCTTTTTCCTCATCATCATCAATCGCCTGTGCGGGCTTGTGCTGCCGTCATCGACGAAATATCTGGTCGATAACGTCATTAACAAGGGCCAGATGGGATTGCTGCCGAAGCTGACGCTTCTGGTGCTGGGAGCTACGGCGATCCAGGGGCTGACCACTTTCACGTTGACCCAGCTTCTCTCAATTGAGGGCCAGAAGCTGATCGCGGAACTGCGGCGTAAGGTGCAGGAACATGTCGGGCGTCTGCCGGTCACCTTTTACGACGCCAACAAGACGGGACAGCTGGTTTCGCGCATTATGAGCGACGTGGAAGGCGTGCGAAACCTGATCGGCACCGGTCTGGTGGATTTCTTTGGCGGCGTTCTGACCGCCCTGTTCTCGCTGGTTCTCCTTCTGCGGATCAGTCCTCTGATGACGCTGCTGGCGCTGAGCGTGGTCCTGGCGTTCGGCGCGACTCTCAGCCGGGCTTTCCGCACCATTCGCCCGATCTTCCGTGAACGCGGCAAAATCAATGCGGAGGTTACGGGGCGCCTTACCGAATCGCTCGGCGGCGTTCGCGTCATTAAGGGCTATCACGCCGAAGCCCGCGAGGCTTCTGTTTTCGCGGAAGGCGTGCAGCGTCTGCTCGACAATGTCCGCAAGAGCCTCACTGCGATGTCCGTGATGTCGCTTTCGGCGACCGTGCTGATGGGCGTGGTGGGCGCGATGGTGATGTATCTCGGAGCGCATGCAATCCGGGATCACAAGATGACGACCGGCGACTACTTCCAGTTCGTCGCTCTGCTCGCGTTCCTCGTGGCGCCGATTGTCAGCGTCGTCAACATCGGGACGCAGATCTCCGAAGCGCTCGCCGGACTCGAACGCACCCGGCAGGTTTTGAGCGAGAAGCCGGAAGACGAAGATCCCGGTCGCACTCGCGACATTGGACCCATCCGCGGTGATGTCGCATTCGACAACGTCACGTTCGCCTACACGCCAGGCCGCGATGTTCTCCACGAAATTGCATTTCATTCGAAGCCCGATACTGTCACGGCGTTCGTCGGGCCTTCGGGTTCCGGCAAGTCGACGACGATCGGACTGATCAGCGCGTTCTATAAACCGACCGGCGGCCATGTCTATGTGGATGGCGTCGATCTGAGCACGGTCAAGCTGCCGAGTTTCCGCAGCCAGTTGGGCGTGGTGCTGCAGGAGACGTTCCTGTTCGATGGGTCGATTCGCGAGAACGTCGTGTTCTCACGGCCCGAAGCGACCGAAGAAGACTTTCTCGCGGCCTGCCGAACGGCGCGCGTAGATGAATTCGCGGAGAAGTTGGATGAAGGCTACAACACGATCGTCGGCGAGCGCGGCGTAAAGCTTTCCGGCGGACAGCGGCAGCGTCTCTCGATCGCGCGCGCGATCCTGGCCGACCCGCGCATCCTGATTCTCGACGAAGCGACCTCCAGCCTCGATTCCGAATCCGAAGCGATGATCCAGCAGGGCCTCGCCAGCCTGATGAAGGGCCGCACGACGTTCGTGATCGCGCACCGCCTCTCCACCATCCGCCGCGCCGACCAGATCCTGGTGATCGAAGACGGACGCATCGTCGAACGCGGCACACACTCGGAACTGTTCCGCCTGCACGGCCGCTATTGGGACATGTACACGCGGCAGCATGCGCTCGACGACAACCTGTTTCTCGCGCCGGGCGAGGGCGATGTTGTTCCCGAACCGGTTGCCGCAGCCCCCGTTCGTCCCGAGCGGGGCGGTCTTCCTGAAATTTAGTGTTGTGTCTCCGAAATAGCTGTGCTCATTCAGGGACAGCCGTCAGCTCAAACGCGACTGAAGTCGCGTGTCCGCTGGCGCCGGATAGTCAATTCACTTAAGGAACACAACACCGGTGCGAAAGAATCTCACGGTTGCCGCGGTCTTCCTGATGGTTGCGCTCGCCCTCGGCGGGACGCTGCCGCTGTGGCTCGATGAGATTATCCAGCTGCGCGAAACGCGCGGTACAACGCCCGCGCAGCTGTTGGAATCGCTTCCTCACACTCCCGGTGGGGCGCCGCTCGGCTATCTGATTCAGCAGAGATCGATGCGGGTCACCGGTTATTCCGAACGGTGGGCGCGCTTCCCTTCCGCGGTTTTCGTGGCCGGCGCCGTTTTCGTCACCGGATTGATTGCGGCCGAGCTTGGTCTCCAGTGGCCTTGGCTCGCGGCCGCTATCTTCGCGCTGTTTCCGGAAACGCTGCGCTATGCCTGTGAATCGCGGGTCTACTCGCAGGCGCTGCTCTTCTCCACTCTCGCCACCTGGCTCTTCCTTCGCCGCAGCACATTGCTCTATCCGCTCGCGCTGATCGCGGCTGTTTACACGCAGCCGTACGCGATCTTCGCCGGCGTCGCGCATCTGGCTTATGAGAGGAAGCGGGATGCCGCGATCGCGGTCGGAGCCGCCATCGCCGCGTTCCTGCCCTGGTACCTGCATACGAGTGCGGTTTGGTCGGCAGGGCTCGCGTCAACGGATGTTCATTTCACCGTCTCGGCGAAAACACCGCTGATGCTGTTCCGCGAATTCGCGGGTGCCGGCTACTGGGGCTCGGGACTGCTTCTGATCCTGTGCGCGATGGCGGCGCGGCACCGAAAGTTTCTGGGCTACTGGATCGGCGTCACCGTTCTCCTGGCGATCCTGGTCGACGCCGCCTCCGGATACTTCGTCGCCGCGCGCCAGATCCTTTGGATCCTGCCCGCGGTTGCAATCGCCGCCGCGCTCGGCATGGAGCACCGGGCGCGTGTTGGCCGTCCGCTGCTTGCGATCCTGACCGCAGTCTGCGTGCTGTCCAGCTACCGCTACTTCACCGCGCCTCACGACGATTTCCAAAAGGCCGCGAACGCGCTGATGGCGGAAGTGCGGCAGGGCGCCTGTGTGGCCGTCGTGCCGCCGCGTGACCGCGGCCTCTACGAGTTCTTCCGTCCTGACATCGCGGACGCGAATTGTCTGGCGCCCCGCGTCGTGCTGGTGGCTTCGCCCTACACGACGCATGCAGAGAAACAGGCCGGCGTCGAGCGGCTGCGCGAATCCGGCTACCGCCAGGAGTCGGTTTCGATCGTCGGCCGGTCTGAGCTTTCGATCTTTTCGCACTGAGCTGCCGCTCAGCGAGGAAGAGCCTGATCGTAGGTTCGCTGCCGTCCGCCGGTTGCTTCCAGTTGCGGCAGCGCGCCGTTCTTTGCCGCCTCGGACCACCAAAGCTGCTTCAGCTCTTCCAGCTTGTCGGGATATTTCGCCGCGAGGTTTTCCGATTGCGAGAAATCCTCGGCGACATTATAGAGTTCCCATTGATCGGTATCAAAACTCGTGCCGGGTTTGTGGATGGCGATGGCTTCCCAACCGTTATTCCAGATTCCCCGGCTGGCCCACAGCTCGAAAAATTGCTTGTCGCGAGGGTTGGGGCTCTGCGGATCGTGGAACGTGGCCTGCATGCTCCTGCCCTGGAGCGGAATCTGGCATACGCCGCCGAACGTGCCCGGCGCCTGGATTCCGAGGATGTCCAGCACCGTCGGCGTGATGTCGATAATGTCAACGTACTGGCGGCGAAACCCGCGTTCGCGGATTCCGGCGGGCCAGGAGATGATCATCGGGGTCTGAACGCCGCCGCGGTACGGCCAGAGCTTGTAGTACCTGAACGGCGTGTCGGACGCCATTGCCCACGGGCGCTGATACAGCGGCTCCGTTTTATCCGTTCCCAGTTCGTCCAGGTGCTGGTACCACTCGTGCACGGTGCTGGGATCTCCGTAGGGGCGGCGGAAATTGCCGCGAACGCCGGCTTCCGGCGCGCCGCCGTTATCGGAAACCAGAAAGATCAGCGTGTTGTCGAACAGGTTGTGCTGTTTCAGGTGCGCCACCAGACGGCCCACCTGTTCATCGGCGTGCTCAATGAATCCCGCGAACGCGGCCATGAAACGCGTGTAGACGGCGCGTTCTTCGTCGCTCAGATCTTTCCATGCGGGGTCCCCGGGATTGCGCGGCGGAAGTTTCGTTCCAGGCGGAATGACGCCCATTTCGAGCTGGCGTTTGTAGCGGTCTTCGCGGATCTGATCCCAGCCTTTTTCGAACGTGGATACGTATTTATCGATATACGGTTTCGGCACCTGAACCGGCGCGTGCGCGGCGCCGAATGCCATGTAGAGAAAGAACGGCTTCTTCGCATCGGCAGCCACGTGTTGATCGACCATCTGGATGGCCTGATCGGTGATCGCGACGGAGAAGTGATAGCTCGGATCGTTCGGTTTCGGCAGAGGATGATTGTCTTCGATGAGATCCGGATGATACTGGTCCGTCCAGCCGCTCAGAAATCCGTACCAGCGATTGAAACCTTTCTGCAGGGGCCAGTGCTCGCGGCTGCCGGACGCGCGCATATCGGCGTTGGGCGTGAGATGCCACTTCCCGACTCCGTACGTACTGTAGCCATTGGTGCTGAGGATCTGCGCGACGGTTGCGGCGGCAGGAGTGATGCGGCCGCGTGAGTGCGGATAGCCCTGATCGACTCCCGCCAATTCCTTCATGCCGACCGCGTGGCTGTTTCGTCCCGTCAGCAGCGCGGCCCGCGAAGGAGAACAGACCGCCTTCGTATGGAAATTGTTGTACTGCAGACCGCCGGCAGCCAGGGCGTCGATGTTCGGCGTGCTGACTTCGGAGCCGAAGCAGTGCAGATCGGAGAAGCCGGTGTCATCGAGGATCAGATAAATTACGTTCGGGCTGCCGGCGCGCGCCTGCGGAATTTTTAGCGGCGCGGGTTTCGAATCGGCCGCAGTCCGGCCGATCACTCCATCGAATGCGTTCGCCGGCGTGGGCGCGGCGCACTCCTGTTGCTGCTGCTGTCCCGACGCGACGCTCGCGCCTGCTGCGCCCAGCACTACCGATCCCATCAACCGGCGACGTGAAAATCCTTTGTCTTTGCTCATGGTTCGCCCCCGGAAAGTATATCGACAGCGACGGGCAGCAGAGGACAATGTTGATATGCCCGGAATCGACGCACCCATGATCGAGTTGCCGGGCGGCCGCTTCCTGATGGGCAGTGAGTCTTCCTCGTCCTGGCCGCAGGATGGAGAGGGACCGGTTCGTCCGGTTGTCCTGCGGCCGTTTTCGATCGACCAGTTTCCGGTCACGAACGCGCTCTTCGGCGAATTCATCGATGCGACCGGGTACGTCACCGAAGCAGAGCGATTCGGCTGGTCATTTGTCTTCTGGGCTCACTTACCTCCAGATCGTCTGGACGAACTGGTAGAAGATACGGTCGCGGCTGCGCCATGGTGGTGCAAGGTCAACGGCGCGATGTGGGCCGCACCCGAAGGACCAGGCTCCTCCGTGTCAGCCCGCGCGGACCATCCTGTCGTGCATGTGTCGTGGAATGACGCGACGGCGTTCTGCCGGTGGCTGGGCCGGCGGCTTCCGAGCGAGGCCGAATGGGAATACGCCGCGCGCGGCGGCCTGGAGCAGAAAACATTCCCCTGGGGCGACGAGCTGTGTCCCGACGGCCAGCACCTGTGCAACGTCTGGCAGGGAGACTTCCCTCAGCGCGACACGGCGGAAGACGGATACGCCGGAACCTGCCCTGTAGATGCCTTTCCCCCGAACGATTTTGGAATTTTTTCGATGACCGGCAACACGTGGGAATGGTGCTCCGACTGGTTTGGCGCGAACCATTCGCCGGAAGAAGCTTACAACCCGCAGGGACCACCGTTCGGCTCGGCGCGCACGATGAAGGGCGGGTCGTTCCTCTGCCATGAATCCTACTGCAACCGGTATCGTGTCGCGGCTCGGAGCGCCAATACGCCGGATAGCTCAGCCTCGAATATCGGATTTCGCTGCGCCCGCTGACCGCCAGAACGTCCGCGATTTTTCGCCCAATCACTGGTATTCTGGACAAAAGGGTTCCTGGAGGAATACGAACCCGCCAGGGAACTCATCGATTCTTTATGCAGGTACTACAGGCCGGCCCCCACAAGCTAATCCTTCTGGAGATCGATGCCGACGCCGTTACCGAAGTGGCCGAGCAGGCCGGCTTTGAAACCCGGACCAAGGATTCGCCCGGCAACATCGTTCTGGACATTACCGCGACACAGCGCGAAACGCCGCTGCTGCTGTTCGATGCGGCGGACCCGGCGAATCTCGGCTGGTTTTCGCGCTGCCAGTTTTATGTGGACGGGCGCACCGGCGGCGTGATGCAGACCCCCATTTCGATCGCAAATAAACGTGACCGATCGGGCCGGAGTCTGTCTAATGCTTTGAAGATCCGCATCGCCAAAGAACTGCCGGCGTCTTTCCGGCTTCCCGGACGGCAACCGCTGACCGAACAGGTTCTCTACGCGATGCTGGGCAATCTTCTGGTGGCGCTGTTGAAAACCGGCGTGGCGGTCTGCGGAGGCAATGCCGTTCAACCTCTCGCGGGACGGACCGAGGCGCCCGGCGTACGGAACTGAATTTCATGGAACTTCTGAGGATTCGTTTCGTAAGTAACTGAAAATGCCCGTCTACGCCATCGAGACCGAGAGCCTGACCAAGGTCTTCGCGAACCCGTGGTCCAGGCGTTCTCTGACGGCGGTGGACAACATTTCGCTTCGGGTTCCGGTCGGCTCGACTTACGGACTACTTGGCCCAAACGGCGCCGGAAAAACGACATTCGTCAAGATGCTGCTTTCGGCGGCGCACCCAACCTCCGGCCGCGCGATGGTTTTCGGCCTCGATTCGCGCGAACCGGGCGCGCGCGGGCCCATCGGATACCTGCCCGAAAATCATCGCTTCCCCACTTATCTCACCGGCTGGGACATGCTCGATTTTTACGGCGCGCTTTCCGGCATGACGTCCGCCGCGCGGCGCCGCCGGATTCCGGAACTGCTGGAACTGGTCGGCCTGGATGAACGGGCGCACCGCCTTCGTCTCGGCAAGTATTCGAAGGGCATGCTGCAGCGCGTCGGTCTGGCGCAGGCGCTGATGCATTCGCCGAAGCTGCTGGTGCTCGATGAGCCAAGCGACGGCGTCGATCCCGTAGGGCGCAAGCAGATCCGCGAAGTCCTTCATCAGCTCGAGCAGCAGGGCGTGACGATTTTCCTGAATTCGCATCTGCTCGCGGAGGTAGAGCTTTTCTGCCGCGAAGTCGCGATCATCCAGAAAGGCAAGCTGGCGCTGAGCGGAACGGTTCTCGAGCTGACGAGCGGCAGCGGATACCGGCTGGAAATCGCAGGCGCGCCGGACAATCTCGTCACCGAACTGGGCGCGCGGGCTCGTGCGGTGGCGCAGAACAACGGCACGGTGCAGCTCGTTTTTCCGACGCGCGAAGAGGCCAATCGCGCGCTCGATCTCGCGCGGTCTCACCAGTGCGAAGTGGAAACTTTCGGGCGCACCCGCAGCACGCTCGAAGAAGTGTTCATGAAAACCGTGGAGGATCCTACTCCGGCATGATCGCCACCGCTGCCCTGATCCTCGATACGTTCCGGGAAGCCTTCGCGCGGCGCATTTTCTGGGGCTTTTTCGGCTGCTGCACGGCGCTGCTCGCATTTCTGATTTTCATCATGCGGATCGACGTGGTGGCCGGCGCGCTCGCCACCGTCACGTTGTTTGGCCGCGCCATGCCTACTACGGACGTGCAGACGCTCGTGCACCAGACGCAGAGCGTGATCGCCATGGCGATGTACTTCTTCGGAATCGCGCTTTCGGTGTTCGCCTCCGCCGGTCTGGTGGCCGCGGTCTTCGAGCCCGGCCGCATCGAGCTGCTGCTTTCCAAACCCGTATCGCGCACGCGCATCCTGCTGGGACGGTACCTGGGGAACCTCCTGGTGGTGGCTGCAAACATCGTCTATCTGATCGCCGGATCGTGGATTATTTTCGGCATCAAGACCGGAATCTGGGGCATTGGATACCTGTACTCAAGCTTTTTCACGATCTTCATTTTCGCGGTGCTTCTGGCCGTCATCGTGCTGGTAGGGGTGCTATGGGAAAGTGCCGCCATCGCCATCATGACGAGCTTCGCGATCATGTTCGTGACGCCGATCCTGGCGCAGCGCCAGACGATCGAGCGCCTGCTGAGTTCGGACTGGTCCCGTGAGGTGGTGAAGATCCTCTATTACGCACTCCCGAAGACGTCGGACATCAGTGTGATGATCCGGCACATCATCCTGAATCAGCCAATCGACAGCTGGATGCCGGTGTGGAGCACGGCGCTGTTCGGAGCCGTGGTGCTGGGCGCCGGGATTCTGCGTTTCCGCAGGCGATCCTTCTGATATGAGACTGGCTCTGTTCTCCTGCGCGATTCTCGCGGCTGGCTTATGCCATGCCAGCCCGCGTATCGACAACGTTCTTATTCGGATGGTGCCGCCGGGTACAGATGGCCTGGTGGGCGCGCATATGGACCAGATCCTCAGCTCCGAGCTTTATCAGCAGCTCGCGGCGCAGCAGAAGCTTCCACAGCTCGATCAGTTCGCGAGGGAGACCGGCTTCGATCCGCGCCGCGATGTGCGGGAGATTCTCTCGGCGACCACGGACAACGGTACCGTTCTGCTGGCGCGGGGGAAGTTCAACGTAAAGCAGGCGCCGATGGCGGGGCTGAAAGTGGTGCGGCATGGCGAGTACAGCATTCGCGTCATCGACCAGTCCGGCTTCTGCATTCTGGATTCGACGCTTGCCGCCGCAGGACAGATTCCGGCCCTCGAAGCGGCGCTCGATGAGTGGAAAGCAAACGGCAGCCATCACGCCGCGGATCAGTTGCTGAAGAGCGTGGGTTCGCTGAATCCGCAGACGCCGCTCTGGGGAGTTTCGACCGGCTTCGCGCAATTCCTGGCCGAGAACATGCCCCGGGCGGGCGCGAACGGCATCGATTTCTCGTCGATTTTCAAAGGGATTCAGAATACCTGGTTCTCCGCTGATTTTTCCTCCGGATTCACGGGAGGCATTCACTGCACGACGGCGACGGAGAAAGACGCCCAGAACCTGCGGGACGCCGCGAAGGGATTGATCGGGCTCGGCCGTCTCAGTGTGCCCGAGAACAAGCCGGATCTGTTGAAATTCTGGGACGGCTTTACTGTCGAGCAGGACAGCCGGTCATTTTCACTGAACGCCGATATTTCGGGCGATCTGATCGATGAGCTGGTGCAAATGCTTTCCGCGCCGTCTGGACGCGGGCGGGGCGGGCGCGGCGGTTCCGGTGGCTTAGGGCGCAGGGGCCGCGTTTAACGCAGCGCGTTCAGACCGTCGGTTGCTTTCTTAAACTGCGGATCGATTTTCAGCGCGGCGTGAAACGCTGCCGTGGCACCATCGGTATCGCCCGAGGCCTGCAGAGCGCGGCCCAGACCGAACTGAGCGCTGGCCGAGGTTGGATAATCGACGGCGTTTGCCCGCAATTCGATTGAGGACGGGTAGTCCTTCGTCTTCGCCATCTGATAGCCGATGAATTCGATGCCTTCGCGGGTCTCGACATCGGGATGCGTCTTGCGGAAGAGGCGGTAAGAATACATGACGCTCACGACGTCTTCGCGTTCTTCATAGAGCTTTTCGAGGAGATCCTGCAGCGGCGTC
>CAZPZE010000447.1:0-7119 GCA_964590625.1 uncultured Solibacteraceae bacterium | reverse complement strand
CATCATGTTGCGCTGCGCGTCTTTGACGGACGCCGAAATCGTCGTTGTGCGGTCGTTATCCACCGAAAGCTGGATTGTCGGCGGCAGCGTGGCCTGGAACTGCGGCAGCAGCCTGCGGATGCGGGCCACCGTATCGATGATATTGGCGTTCGGCTGTCGCCTGATGAAGATCAGGACGGCCTCTTTGCCGTTCGCCAGACCGAGCGCCCGAACGTCTTCCACCGAATCGGTCACCGTCCCGATATCGGAAAGCCGCACCGGAGCGTTGTTCTTGAAGGTCACCACCAGATTCTGGTAGTCCTTCGCCTCCATGAGCTGGTCCGTCGTATAGAGCGGCAGCGTCATGTCGCCGCTCGTCAGCTCACCTTTGGGACGGTTGGCGTTGGCGCTCGCGAGAAATTGTCCGGTCTGCTCAAGGCCCACGCCGTACTTCGAAACCGGCTGCGGGTTCAGCTCGACGCGCACCGCAGGCAGGGATCCGCCGCTCACCTGCACCTGCCCCACGCCTTCCACCTGCGAGAGGCGCTGCGCGAACACCGAGGATGCGATGTCGTACATCTGCGGCCGGGGCACGACGTCCGACTGCATGGAAAGAATCATGATCGGCGCGTCGGAGGGATTGAACTGCCGGTAGCGCGGATTCGTCGGCAGGTTGGCCGGCAGATAGCCCGCCGCCGCATTGATCGCGGCCTGCACGTCGCGCGCGGCGCCGTTGATATCGCGGCTGAGATCGAACTGCAGCGTGATGCTCGCCGAGCCAAGTGAGCTGATCGACGTCATTTCCGTCACGCCCGCAATGCGCGAGAAGGATTTTTCGAGCGGCGTCGCCACGGACGCGGCCATCACCTCCGGGCTTCCGCCCGGCAGCGAAACGCTCACGTTCAGCGTCGGGAAATCCACCTGCGGCAGGGGCGACATCGGCAGCAGCCGGTACGCGATCGCGCCCGAAAGCGCGAGCGCAACCGTCAGCAGCGTCGTGCCGACCGGCCGGTGGATAAATGGCGCCGAGATGCTCATAACGCGATTGGGCTCCCGCTCAATGTCATCACGAAATACCAGGCAGCGAAATCTGTTCTTCGGCCGGACGTCCGCTGCGAAGCCGTCCGAAGAAGGCCGCAAGGCGGCCGAACCAGAGATAAATGACCGGCGTGGTGAACAGCGTCATCGCCTGGCTCATGATCAGACCGCCAATAATCGTAATACCCAGCGGGCGCCGCAGCTCCGAGCCCACGCCCGAGCCGAACGCCAATGGCACGCCGCCCAGCATGGCGGCGAGAGTCGTCATCAGAATCGGACGGAAACGCAGCAGACACGCCTGATAAATCGCATCCGTGGGCGATTTCCCCTCTTTGCGCTCCGCTTCGAGCGCAAAGTCGATCATCATGATCGCGTTCTTCATGACGATACCGATCAGCAGCACGATGCCGATCAGCGCGATGATATCCAGATCTTCGTGGAAGATCAGCAGGGCCGCAATCGCGCCCACGCCCGCCGAGGGCAGCGTCGAAAGAATCGTGATCGGGTGGATGAAGCTTTCATACAGCACGCCGAGCACGATGTACACCGTCACGATCGCCGCCAGAATCAGAATCCATTCGTTCGCCAGCGAATTCTGGAACGCGCGCGCCGTCCCCTGGAAATTGGCTTCGATGCTCGCCGGCATCCCGATCTCTTCCGTCGCCTGGTGGATGTGATCCACCGCGGCGCCGAGCGAAGCCTTGTCCGCGAGATTGAACGAAATCGTGACCGCCGGGAACTGGCTCTGGTGGTTGATCGCCATCGAGATCGGAATCTTTTTGACTGTCGTGAAAGAGTCGAGCGGAACCTGCGCGAGGGCCGCCGCGCCGGTGATCGACTGATTCGTACCGGAAGCCGCCACGGTAGATGCCAGATTGGCGGCGGCCGATCCCACCTGCACATACACGTGATCGAGCGCGTCCGATGCGCGCTGCCACTGCTCGTCCGTTTCGAGCACGACGTGATACTGATTGGTCTGCGTGAAGATGGTCGAGACCTGCCGCTGGCCGAACGAGTCGTAGAGCGCGTCATCCACGTTCTGCGGAGTAATACCGAACCGGCCGGCCGTGTCGCGATTAATCTGCACCAGCAGTCCGATGCCGCCGTTCAGCTGATCGCTCGCCACGTCCCGCACTTCCGGAATCTCGGACATCCGCGTCATCAGCTTCGGAACCCACTCATCGAGCAGCGCCTTATCCGGCGCCATGAGCGAGTACTGATACTGGGTGCGGCTGATGCGGTCTTCCACCGTCAGATCCTGAATCGGCTGCAGGTATAACTTGATGCCCGGAACCTGATCTGTCTTCGCCTGCAGCCGGTGAATCAGCTCCACCGCCGAAATATTCCGCTCTTCGAGAGGTTTCAGCGTGATCTGAACACGGCCGCTCGAAATCAGCGTATTGAAACCGTCCACGCCAATGAATGACGAGACATTCTTTACCGCCGGATCGGCCAGAAGCACATCGACCAGCTGCTGCTGGCGCTGCGTCATCGCCGCAAAGGAAATGGTTTCAGGCGCCTGCGAGATGCCCAGAATCGCGCCTGTGTCCTGCGCCGGGAAGAAGCCCTTCGGCACGATCTTGAACATATACGCCGTCAGAGCCAGAGTGCCGACGGCTACCAGAAGCGTGACCGGCTGGAACCGCAGCACCACGCGCAGCATTGCCCCGTACAACCGGATGATATTGACGAAAACCCATTCCGAAGACCGGTAGAACCAGCCCTGCTGGCTTTCCGGCGTGTGCTTCAGAATGCGCGCCGCCATCATCGGCGTCAGCGTCAGCGACACGAATGCCGAAATGATGATCGTTACCGCCAGAGTCACGGCGAATTCGCGGAACAGCCGGCCCACGATGTCCGCCATGAACAGCAGCGGAATCAGCACCGCGATCAGCGACACAGTCAGCGACATGATGGTGAAGCCGATTTCCGCCGAACCCTTGAGCGCCGCCTGCATCGGCGTTTCGCCCATTTCGATATAGCGCGCGATGTTCTCGATCATCACGATCGCGTCGTCCACCACGAAGCCGGTGGAAATCGTGAGCGCCATCAGCGAGAGATTGTCCACGCTGTAATCCAGCAGATACATCACCGCGAACGTGCCGATCAGCGAGAGCGGCACCGCAATCGACGGAATGATGGTCGCGCTGAGGCTGCGCAGGAACAGGAAGATGACGAGAACGACCAGAACCACCGTCAGCCCGAGTTCGAATTCCACGTCCGAAACCGACGCCCGAATCGTCGTCGTACGGTCGGAAACCACGTCCAGATTCACGCCCGCCGGCAGCGAATCCTTGATGTGCGGCAGCAGCGTCGTGACCGTGTCCACCACGCCGATGATGTTGGTTCCGGGCTGGCGCTGAATATTGACGATGATCGCCGGCGTCGTATCCACCCACGCCGCCTGATGCGTGTTCTCAACCGAATCGACCACGTCCGCAACATCTTTCAGGCGCACCGCCGCGCCGTTGCGGTACGCGATCACGATCTCAGCGTACTCTTTGCCGGAGCGCAGCTGGTCGTTGTTGTTGATCGTCCACGCCTGCTGGGCGCCGTCGAAATTTCCTTTTGCGGAATTGACGTTCGCGCTGGCGAGCGCGCTCCGCAGCGTTTCCATGCTGAGCCCATGCGCGGCCAGCTTGGCCGGATTCGCCTGCACGCGCACTGCGGGCCGCTGCCCGCCGCTGATGCTCACAAGGCCGACGCCTTTGAGCTGCGAAATGCGCTGCTGAATACGTGTTTCCGCCAGCTCTTCGAGCTGCGGCAGCGGCAGCGTACTGGAAGTCACCGCCAGCGTCAGAATCGGCGCATCCGCCGGATTCGTTTTAGCGTAAATCGGCGGGTTTGGCAGATCGCGCGGCAGAAACGTGCCCGCGCCGTTGATCGCCGCCTGTACCTGCTGTTCCGCCTGATCGATATCCAGATCGAGCGAGAACTGCAGCGTGACGAGCGAGCTGCCGAAAGTGCTGACAGACGTCATCTGCGTCAGACCGGCCACCTGCCCGAACTGCTTTTCGAGCGGCGCCGTCACCGAGGACGTCATCACTTCCGGACTCGCGCCCGGATAGAAAGTCTGAATCTGAATCGTCGGGTAATCCACCTGCGGGAGCGCCGAAACCGGCAGCTGCGTGAACGCAACCACGCCGGTCAGAATGACCCCGGCCATCATCAGAGATGTGGCCACCGGACGCTCGATAAAGATGCGGGAAGGACTCATTGCCCGCCGGAACCGCCCCGCCGGCCGCCGCCATTGCCGCCACGCTGACCGCCCCCCTGGCGCGCGACGCGGCTGCCGCCCGGGCAACCGATATCGAGCGTGGACATATCCAGAGGTGGAGGCGCATCCGGATCAAGAGCCAGGTTAGCGAGAGGCCCGCGGCCCGCATTCGCGCCACGCGCGCCGCTCGCGCCACGGCCACCGCCGCGTCCGCCAAATCCACCGCGCGCACCGCCCGCTGCTCCCGCACCCGCGTTTGAAGCCTGCGGACCGGCAGCACCGGGCGCCGCGCCGCCACCGCGGCGTCCACTGCCGCCACGCCCACCGCGCCCGCTTCCTCCACGTCCGCCCCGTCCGCCGCGGCCTGTGCCGTTGACGTCTTCCGCGGTGCGCAGACGAACCGTAGCGCCGTCAACCAGACGATCCGTCCCGTCCACCACAACCTGCTCGCCGGCTTCGAGGCCGCTCGCAATGGCCGTCTCGCTCTCGGTCTGCCACCGCTCGGTAATCGGGCGGATATGGACCTTCGAATCCGCATCCACCACATAGACGAAGTTGCCCTGCTGCCCGCTCTGCACCGCGACGTTCGGCACGATCACCTGATCGCACAGCGTATTTACCAGGAGGTGCACGTTCACGAACTGATTCGGAAACAGCGCCAGATTCCGGTTATCGAAGATCGCCTTCATCTTCGATGTACCGGTCGTCGCGTCGATCTGATTGTCGATCGTCAGCAAATAACCGTCCGCAAGTTTCTGCGAGTCGTCCGCGTTCCATGCTTCCACGAGCAGTTTCTTGCCCGCATTCAACTTGGTGACAACGTCAGGAAGCTGCTTCTCCGGCAGAGTGAAGAGCACGGCGATCGGTTCGATCTGCGTGATCACCAGCAGCCCTCCCTGATCGCTTGCATGAACGATGTTGCCGGGATCGACGAGACGAAGACCCACGCGGCCCGTGATCGGCGCCCGAACATTGGCGTACGTGATCTGCAGAGCAGCGTTATCAACCGCCGCCTGGTCCTGCTTCACAGTGCCTTCCAGCTGCTGAACCGTCGCGGCCTGCGTGTCCACCTGCTGCTGCGGGACCGCGTTCTGCTTCACCAGCCCCTGATAGCGCTCCAGATCCTTCTTTGCATTGGCGAGATTCGCCGTGTCGCGGGCCAGCGTGCCTTCCGCCTGAGCTTTCTGCACGTCAAATGGACGCGTATCGATCTGAGCGATGATCTGCCCCTTCCGGACAATATCGCCTTCCTGGAAATTCACCAACATCAACTGCCCATCCACGCGGGTTTTCACAGCTACCGTGTAGTATGCCGTCACGGTGCCGAGGCCCTTGTCGTAAATCGGCATCTCGCCCAAACGAGCTTTCTGGATCCCCACGGGAGTCGGACCGAGCGCGCCGCGGCCACCCCGGCCGCCGCTTCCGCCACGGCCGCCACGCCCGCCGCTCTGGACGATCTGCCCGGGCTGCCCCGCCTTATAAACCGCATAGGCGGCGACCGCCGCCACGGCTGCAAATAACACAAGCCAGACAAGTCCGCGCTTCTTCGGCTTGTCACCGACGGCATGAATAGGTTCGGGGGTGGGGATGTTTGTCGTCATTCGGACCGCGTTCTCAGCTGAAATACAGCACTCTGGCTGACCCTGCCAACTATGAGGGCGCAACACGGCGCTGAACCAGGTACAGACTCCTGTAAAATATCGATTGTACTGTGGTTAAGCCGGTACAACGTGGTTTCAGACTGTAAATGGCCGTAAATTATATGAGATTCGCGGGAACTAACCTTTCATCCCGATCCAACGTCAGGATGTACTGAACCAGCCAAGAACCCGCGATTCAAATTCCTTCTTTACGGTTGCCCAGGCATCGGCATGGTGTGCCCCGGGGACTATCCAAAGTACCACGTGCTTCCCCGCTGCCTGCGCGAGACGCTCGGAATTCTCCGGCGAAGTCTTGTTATCTTCCGCGCCGTGAATGAGAAGCACGGGAGTCTCGCTGTGGCGTAGCCCCTCCGCCGGCGAAGCTTCCCGCAGATCAATTCCCCGCCGCCAGCGCTCCCAGGTGATTCCGGACGCCACGAACGGACCCGCCACCCACTTCGTTCCCTCAGGTAACATGCGCGCGATCCGCTCATCCGCGATGGACGAAAAGTCATAGTACGGGCTTTCCGCCACCACCGCCCGGAATCGCGTCTCCGTCTCCAAAGACTGCAGCAGAACTGCCGCGCCGAGCGATGCCCCGAATCCGTAGATCTGGCTCGATCCGGAATTCTTCGCCATCCAGTCCACCCAGCGGTGGATGTCGCCGCCTTCCAGCACCCCGTAGGTCGCCACACCGCCGCTGTCACCGTGACCGCGCAGATCGGGTTCCAGCACCGAATAGCCGTTGTGGAGGAACAAATAGCCGAGCGGAATCATATCCTGACGGCTCGCCCCGATGCCGTGCAGCAGAATCACGACTTTTCCGTTCGGCTTGTCGGACGTGTAATACCAGGCGCTGAGCTCGACGCCGTCGGTCGCGTTAATCGAAACTGACCGGCAGCTCATGTGGGAGAAACAAGGGCACGATAGCGCGATTTTCTGCCGCGGCGGATGGATCGCGTTCTCCGCGGCAAAAGAGCCGGCGCCGAAGATCGCCGCTCCCGCCAGCGCGAGTAACACGAACGCAATCGTAATCAGTCGCCGCATCACACTACATCGCTCCCCGCTCTATGCTCATCCCCGCTCCCCACGTCGCGCCGCCCCCACGCGCCTGCGCGCCCCGCCTCACACTACATCGCTCCCCGCCCTATGCTCATCCCGCTCCCCACGTCGCGCCGCCCCCACGCGCCTGCGCGCCCCGCCTCACACTACATCGCTCCCCGCCCTATGCTCATCCCGCTCCCC
>CAZPZE010000446.1:0-2892 GCA_964590625.1 uncultured Solibacteraceae bacterium | reverse complement strand
GGAGACGCGCGAAGAGTTCCAGTGGGCGCTGAACGCCGGATACGACTTATTCCAGGGATACTTCTTCGCGCGGCCGGCATTGGTTCCCGGACGGCAAATCCCGGTCGTGAAAGCCGCCTGCCTCAACCTTCTCCGGGAAGTACAGGCCCCGGACCTGAATTTCACCCGGGTCGAGTCTCTGATTGCGGGTGATGTTGCTCTTTCGTGGCAGTTGCTTCGGTTTGTGAACTCGGCCGGCATGGCTCATCGCGCTGAAATTTGCTCCGTGCGCCATGCGCTCTCGATGCTTGGCGAGGATCACATCCGTCAATGGGCGGCGCTGGCGACGATGGCCGGAATCGCCAAAGACAAACCGGACGAATTGCTGACGCTTTCGCTCGTTCGCGCTCATTTCTGTCAATACCTGGCCGAACTCGGCAATATTCCGCAGACCCAGGACGCTTTTCTGACCGGTTTGCTTTCTTTGATCGATACATTACTCGATATGCCGCTCGCGGCAGTTCTGAAGAATGCAAACGTATCGCCATCGATCAGCGCTGCACTGCTTCAGACCGCGCCCGAGGCTGATCTTCTCCGAACGCTGACCAATCTTGTCTTAGCCTGGGAACAGGGTAACTGGGAGTTAGTTTCCCGATATGCCGCACGCCTTTCTGTGCCGGCGGCCATTGTGGGAGAAGCGTACAGAGAGTCGTTATTGTGGGCATCGAGAGCGCTGCAGGGCGCAGCGGCCCGAATGTACTCACGCCGGCGGCAACGTTGCAGCAGAAACGGAGCCGTTACCTTGAAGGTAAAGACGCGGAACGGAAAGAAGCGAACGGTGATCGCGACTCTGGTCGATATCTCGCCCCGCGGTTTGCGGTTGCTGAGTTCAGAGGCCATCGCCTGCCATACCCCGGTGCTGTGCGAGACGGCGGGATCGGGCACATCTCAACCGGGCTCAGTTCGATACTGCAATTCGGAACCGGCGGCGTTTTCGATCGGCGTCGAGTTCGGCGATGCGACCGATGGCCGCCACCTGATTTCCTGAGTTTCCGGGGGATATCGTCCGGATCCTGTTCGAGCGGAAGCGACACAGGAGGTGCACCGCCGCATCGAATGACGCTTATTTCTGAGCGTTATCGATTTTCTCCGCTTCTTTCGTTTGCAGCGCGGCGTTGGCCTGGTCGCCCTCCTGCAGATAAAGTTCCGCCAGGCGCCGGTGGATGGCGGCGCGACGCGGATCGAGATCGAGCGCCTGAGTATATTCCTTGATCGCCTCCGCATACATTTTCTTATCCGTGTACGCGACGCCGCGCTCCACCGCGATATCCGCCTGCAATCCCTGGTAGTATTCGGACACAGGGAATTCCTTGCCATCCGGCAGCGCGGCGCGCAGAGCCTCGAATGCCTTGTCACTCTCATGCCGGGCGTTGTACACTCGCGCCAGATTCAGATATGCGTCGGGCCGCGAGCTATCCATCGCGATGGCTTTCCGGCACAAATCTTCCGCTTCGGCGAACTGCTGCCTCCTGATATACAGCGACGCGAGCGCGTTGTACATTTCCGGCGTGGCGTAAGGCGTGTGAATGATCTTCTCGAACTCGGCGATTGCAGCCTGGTCCTGTTTCAGGTCCAGATAAGCGAGCGCCAGAAAATAATGCGCGGGGATCATCGTGGCGTCTGCCTCGAGAGCCTTGCGGTTCAAATCCAGAGAAGCCGCAGGATCTCCGAGTTTGCGCCGGACTTCACCCAGCAGCGAAAGAAAAGGAGGTAAACCAGGGCTCTGCTTCAGGGCGCGCTCCAGCTGGTCCTGTGCCTTTTCGTTCAGGCCCTGATCGAGATAGAGCCGGGCCAGGTAGAAGCGCGCCCACAGAAGCTCCGGATCGAGATCGAGCGCCTGCTGCAATTCCGCTTTGGCATCGGCGACCATGGCAGCCGACCCCCTGGCGATATACGCCAGCCCCAGAAGCATGTGCGCGGGCGCTGAGCGCGGATCAGCCGCCAGTACGGCTTTGCACTCACCGATAGCCTGATCAGTTTTCCCCTGCTGCAGGTGTTGCGCGGCGACGCCCAGTTGCGCCCCCTCCGGAGCGGCGCCTTGCGTCTGGGCACCGGAGGTTTGACCCCAGACGATGGCCGAAGCGAGGAAGAAAACGGCAATCAGGAGCCGCGGCACGGTCGGATTATATCTGAGGTTCATCGCTTCGCACCGCCCTCAGCGTTGGCTTCATCCACCTGCAAAATCTGGCCTGCGCGAACGTTATCGATCACCTGCTTCTTCCCGCTGGGCCACTCGATCTCGATGCGCGCCGTGGTCGCGCTGCCCAGCCCGAAATACAAGCGCGTGTCGCTGGTGCTGAGGTAACTTCCGTAGGGGTTGATTTCCCGCAACTGCGTCCGGCCGCCGCTTGTGACGCGTACCTTCGCGCCGATCCCGAAACGATTGCTCTCGCGACCGCGGGTGCGGAGCGCAATCCAGTGATTTCGATTGCCGCCGTCATTGCGCAGCAGCAGCGGAGTTCCGCCGGAGTCGCTCACGACAACGTCCAGATCACCGTCATTGTCGAAATCCGCCACCGCCAGTCCGCGGCCCACGTGCTCGATGCGAAACGCCGGACCGCTTTCCGCCGAGACATTGCGAAAATGGCCGCCGCCCAGGTTCCGGTAAAGCAGGTCGGTCTGGCGATAGGAAAGCTGCGGATCGTAGAGCGCCACATTGTCGGTGACATGTCCATTGGTGACGTAGATATCGGGATAACCGTCGTTGTCGAAGTCGAACACCCTGGCGCCGAAGCCGAGTGTCTTCACGCTGGATGGCAATCCGGCTTTGACGGTACCGTCTACAAAAAGCAGCTTCCCGGTGTTGTGGAAAAGGGGGTTGTACTGGCCCGAAAACGCCGTGAAGAAGATGTC
>CAZPZE010000445.1:0-5597 GCA_964590625.1 uncultured Solibacteraceae bacterium | reverse complement strand
CTGCCGGTCGCCGCGGCTCTCCGAGGAGGAGAACCGGCGGATCTATGGCGCGGCCGCGAATCCGCAGAGCCATGGGCATAACTACATTGTGGAAGTGGCCATTGAGGGCGAGCCGGACCCGGTGACGGGGATGATTCTCGACCTGAAGCGGCTCAAGGATCTGCTCGAGGAGCGGGTGCTTTCGGTTTACGACCATCGGCTGCTGAATCGCGAGGTGGCGGCGTTCGGGGACAAGGTGCCGACGGCGGAGAATATCGCGATCGATATCTGGGAGCGGATCGAGAAGGATATCGACGCGACGGGCCGGGCGCGGCTGTATTCCGTGCGGGTGCAGGAGACCGAGGATCTGGCGGTGGAATACCGGGGCGAGAGATGACGGTTTATCTTTCGCGGCGATATCGGTTCACAGCGGCGCACCGGCTGCATGCGCCCGGCCTGAGCGATGCGGAGAATCGCGCGATTTACGGCAAGTGCAACAATCCGTTCGGGCACGGGCATGATTATCAGGTGGAAATCACGGTGGCGGGGGAGGTTGACCCGGTGACCGGGCGCGCGGTTTCGCTCGACGCCCTGGATGCGCTGGCCCTGCGGGAGGCCGTGGAGCCGTTCCGCTATCGCAATCTGAATGAAGAAGTTGCGGCGTTTCGGGAGGCAGTGCCGACCACGGAAAATCTGGCACGCGAAGTGGACCGGCGCTTGCGTGAGGCATGGCATGAGGCTTTTCCTCCAGGAACCGCCCGGCTCGAAAAAATCCGCATCTGGGAAACACCGCGAAACATCTGTGAAATCAGTGGCTAATAGACTGGTATCGGGCATGAACAGAAAACGGGCAGTGGTGAAGGAGTTGCCGGCGAAGCCGATTGCCCCGCTGATTGCGGGAGTGCTGGAGGCGCTGGGCGAGAATCCGGAGCGCGAAGGGCTGCTGCGGACGCCGGAGCGCGTCGAGAAGGCGCTGCGTTTTCTGACCGCGGGGTACACGCAGGACGTCAGCAAGATCGTCAACGGCGCGGTGTTCAACGTGAAGTATGACGAGATGGTGATCGTGAAGGACATCGAGTTCTTCAGCATGTGCGAGCACCATATGCTGCCGTTTTACGGGAAGGTTCACATCGCGTATCTGGCGCGGAATAAGGTGATCGGGCTGAGCAAACTGCCGAGGCTGGTGGATATCTTCGCGCGGCGGCTGCAGATTCAGGAACGCATGACGCAACAGATTGCGGAGTGCATTCAGGAGATGCTGGATCCGCTGGGCGTGGGGGTGATTGTGGAGGCGCAGCACTTCTGCATCATGATGCGCGGGGTGCAGAAGCAGCATTCGGGAACAGTGACCAGCACGATGCTGGGCGCGTTCCGGGAGAACAAGGAAACGCGAGACGAGTTTCTGTCGCTCGTGCGGCCGTAATGGTCGCGCAGAAATTTCAATCCGCGATTGCGGATACACGACTTCAGACGCGTTTGAGATGACGCGACTGTCGCGTGTCCGTGAATTAGTACAGCTGCCGCAGCGTCGCTCCCCAATCCGGCGGGTTCACATCGCGGGCGTGGCGTGAGAAGAGCCAGTGGTGGCCTTCGGGATCTACGGCTCCGTATTGGAATTCGCCATATATCGTTTCGTGCGGCTCTTCGGTGATCCGGGCGCCGCGTGATTTTGCCCGCTCGTAGTGCTCTTCCACGTTCTCGATGAACACGGTCAGGCTCTGGGTCCAGATGCCTGCCTGCTTCGGGCTGGCGGAGCCTTCGCGGGGGGTGCGCACCATGATCCACGCGTCGCCGAGGTGTAGCTGCGCGCCCTGCGGATCATCGGGCGGGCCGTAGCGGTAGTGCTCTTCGAAACCGAACGCTTCACGCAGCCAGGCGATGGCCGCGGGGAGATTCTGATAAACCAGATGGGGCAGAATGACGTTCGCCGGTACGGATCGATTGTTCGTCATGAAACGTAAGCCGCGCAACCGGAAGCGCGGCTAAGCCAGTCTATCGCAGAAGATAAAGAGATACGCATGCGATTCTCCCTTGTCATCCTTTGCTCCGGCGTTCTGCTCACGGCTGCCGCGGCGCAGGCCGGGGTAATCCCGATATCCCATCTCGATTCCGCGTCCGTGGCGATTTTTCAGGACTACGCGGCGAAGTTCGAACAGCAGGTTTCGGCGCCGTTCGCGGCGACCGGGAAGATCTGGATCGATGACGATCATTCGAACAAGCGGCGTGATTTCGACGCCGGCAAACCTGTCATCGACGTGCGCGAGAATCGCGATTACAGGAATGCGTCCATTCATCACTACACAGGCGTGATTCGCGTGCCGGGCGGGACGATCGAGCAGATCCGCCATGTCATTAAGGATTACGGGAATTATCCGAACTACTTCAAGCCGGGCGTCGCGCGCGGAAGCGGCGTGGTGCAGCCGGACAGCACGCCCCGGGACGAACACTACGAGACCCGGCTGTTTCTGCAGGAATCCACGATGGGGGTGGATGTCGCGTATGACGCGCGGTATGACAGCCATTACCGGATGGTTGCGCCGGGCCGGTGGACTTCGCGTGCCACCACGGTGAGTATCCGCGAGTTGCAGGATGCCAGAGAGCTGGATGGCGCGCTCTATCCGGAAGGGGAAGATCACGGCTTTCTCTGGCGCACCAATACTTACTGGTATGCGCGCGAGCGCGACGGGGGGCTGGATCTCGAACTCGACAGCGTCTCGCTTTCGCGCGTGGCGCCGCTGGGGCTCGGCTGGATTGGAAACCGGCGCGCGCATGATGCCGTGGAGAAGACGCTGCGCGACATGAAAGCGGCTATTCAGCCGAGCCGGTAAGACATTCCGGTACCAGGAAGAATCGATTACCGTGGGCCTTCGCGAGACAAGTGATAAAACTTACATATAATGGGTAAATAATGGCTATCTACGTACTATTTCACACAGTGGTTAAACATCTGCCTCCTCCAGCCGCGTTAGAAACATCACCTCTAACCCAAAAGGAGACAAAAAGTTGAAGAATAAATTTATGTTCATGCTGGTCCCGGCGCTCGTTATCGGCCTCAGCTCTCTCACGTTTGCCCAGACGGCGCCCAGCAGCGGAAGCCCGAGCACCGCGCCCAAAACGTCCGCTCCGGCCACGGGCACCAGCTCGGGTTCGAGCAGCAGCAGCTCCAGCCAGAGCACGACGAAGAAGGATGACAAGGACGCAACGAAGTCGGGCAGCGGCAGCTCGAGCTCGCAGGGTTCGAGCAGCGGCTCCACCAAGAAGTAGCTGAGCCTGATTTCCAGCAGAAGAGCGGCGTGGCAACACGCCGCTCTTTTTTTGTGCCCGCGAAAGTTTTGTGCCCGCGAAAGACACGGCGCGAGCATGGGTCATCCGCCGGAAGCTTGCGCACACTGGCTCGGTATCTGCTTCCTGTGAAGACGGCAGAACAACGCCGCTCCAAGGAGCCAATAACATGAAAAACAAACTTGCTTTCTTACTCGTTCCGGCCCTCGGCATTTGTCTCAGTTCTTTCACGTGGGGCCAAACCTCTCCTTCAACGTCGCCGGGTACGCCGGGCGCGGGCAGCTCGACCAGTCGGGGAAGTACGTATCCTGGCTCGTCGACTCCGAGCACAACGCCGGGCACGAGCACCACACCAAGCAGCCCTGGTGTGAATTCCACGAACAGCAACAGCTCCAGCTCGAGCAGCAGCACGGATCGCGAGCTGAACTCGACGAGCCCCGGATCGAGCACGAACAGCACTTCGCCGAGTGCGCGGCCGGGCTCCAGTTCGTCGCCGAGTTCGACCTATCCGGGCACGAGTTCGCCCAGCACGGCTCCGGGTTCCAGCTCGGGCAGCAGCTCGACTTATCCGGGATCTTCGTCCGGTTCGTCTTCGACGACGAAGTAACTGATGTGGTGATTGCCTGCGGGGGCGAGTTGGCCTGAGGCTTAACTCACCAGGCCGGCGCGATTCACAATCGCGCGCAGGATGTCATCCTGCCCGCATCCCGCATAACGACGGTCATAATGAGCGGCGTGGGAACACGCCGCTCATTTGCTTTTTCACGGAACGGTCAGGAGTCATCGATATGAAAAACAAATTTGCCTTATTACTTGTTCCCGCGCTTGGTATCGGGCTCAGCGCTTTCGCATGGGGCCAGACGCCTCCGAGCACTTCATATCCCGGCGCAAAAACGCCGGGCACATTTCCGAGCGCGACCAGAAAGAATACGTCCGCGCCGCGTACCGGCAATAATTCCAACCGGGATGTAAATTCGACCAGCCCGGACGCGAGCCCGAATGACAAGAGCACGCGCGAAAAGCCGGATCATGGCGCTTCTGCCGCACCGGATTCGACCAGACCGGGCAACTCAACTTACCCAGGTTCCACTTCTGGCTCTTCGACTACGCAACCTGACCGTTGAGATGCCGCGGGGCACTCCAGCCGCAGCGAGCTTGCGCACAGTGGCGCAGGATCTGCTCTTCGTAAGGCATCAGTAAACGCCGCTCTAAAGGAGCCAATAACATGAAAAACAAACTTGCTTTCTTACTCGTTCCGGCCCTCTCGATCAGTCTCAGTCCTTTTGCAATGGGCCAAACCGCAGGATCGTCGGGCACCGCGGGCAGCTCGACCAGCCCGGGCGTGAGTTCGCCGAGCAGCAGCACGAACTCCAGCACGAGCAGCAGCGACCGCAACATGAGCTCATCGAGCACGGACAAGAACAACAAGAAATCCAGGAAAGATAAGAACGACAGCAGCACCAACAGCAGCGTGAACTCCACGGGTTCGACCTCGGGCAGCAGCTCGACGAACTCCGGATCGTCCACGGGCACGTCCACCACACCTGGACGTTAAGGCTGCACTGAACAAATGGTCACAGCGAGCGGCGTGGAAACACGCCGCTCATTTTTTACGCTCCCTTTGCCTGGCCTGCCGAATACAACTGGCGCGCTGATTGCTCGCTCAACAGGGGTCAGCGATAACGCCGGCAAGAGAGGAGTCAATCAATGAAGAATAAACCTGCGTTCCTGCTCGTACCGGCCGTCGGTATCTGTCTCACGCCCGTCGCGTGGGGCCAGAAAATCCCTCCGGGCAGCGGCAGTACGCCAGGAACCACCAGCACGACGAACCAGAACATGAGCTCGACGAACTCAGGTAAGAAAAACAAAAAGTCGAAGAACAACAAGAACAACGCGAACTCTTCGGATTCGTCGAAGATTCGATAAGTCCTTCTGAAACCTGTCGCGCGAGCGGCATGGAGACATGCCGCTCTTTTTTTGCGATGGCGGCCGGCCCACTGGAGTTTCCGCACAATGGCGCGGCGGCTGCTTCCACACGATGGTGAGGGAGGCATTCCAATGAGGAACAAAATCGCATTCCTGCTGGTTCCGGCGGCAGGCCTCTGTCTGGGCACCGCCACATGGGGCCAGCAAGCTACGACTCCGGGAAATCAACTGGGGACACCGGGTTCCGGGATTTCCGCCGGACATGGCCATTCGCCGGCGGGCACAGGACGCGAAGAGGGCGTCACACCTGTGAACCCGAATCAATATCGGCACCACAAGGGAAGCACCACCGCGTTCAGCGGCGACAATAACCGTGCCGCGCACGCGTCCAATGGGACGGACGGCAATCG